>REEN01000051.1 GCA_007695015.1 Marinilabiliales bacterium | reverse complement strand
TCCATGCTGCCGGTTTCCTTCGTCTGCTCACCGGCTTTTCCCGGCCGGCCGGCATTGCCGCCTGCCTCATTCGCGCACTTACTCAATTCTTGTCGATTCTTCATGTTAACGATTTTTGTATGCTGACATATATCTTTTCCTTGCATCATTGGCCTCTTCAACAAATGCTCCCAGTGCATCCCATTCGCCCGCCCCTATCATCTGCTGGACGGTTGACAGGTACCTGATCAGCTCGTCAATGCTACCGTTCAGGTTTTCGGCGTTTTGCCTGAATATGGGCAGCCACATGCCGGCGGGACTGGATGACAGACGTGTTGCCGATTCAAATCCCGACGAGGCGATTTTGAGCATGCTGTCCCGCAATGAACTGTCCTCAGCAGTGATAGCCGACAGGCAGTAGGCAACAACCTGCGGCAGGTGGGACACCCGGGCAACGCACTGGTCATGGAACAGCGGGTCCATGAACACCGGCTCCATCTTCAGCCGTCCGAACACCTCCATGCAGGTTTCGAGCGCTTTTTCAGAGGACCGCTCACGCTCGCATATTACCACTTTCCTGTTCCTGAATATCATGGCATCAGAGGCTCCGGGACCCGAAACGGCAAGGCCGGCCATCGGGTGGGCAGCCACGAACCGGTCCCTGTTAGGATGTCTCTCAACCGAACGGCACACGGCGCCCTTTACCGATCCGGCATCTATCACCACAGCATCGCCGGCATTGTCGAGAACTCCCGGCAGCACCCTTACCGTTGCATCCACGGGCATGGCAATGATCACCAGTCCGGCAGCCTTCACGGCCTCTCCGGCCGCCATGCTGCGATCAATCAATCCGCGGCCGAGCGCCTCATCAAGGTGGGCCGTATTGTTGTCCGCGCCGATTATCTCCCCGGCCCAGCCCCTCAGTCCGTCAGCCATTGAGCACCCAATCAGTCCCGTCCCCAGCACCGCTACAACCGGCTTTTTATTTTTATTGTTCTCTTCCATAAGTTTCTGTATTTATCTTGCGCTTTAACTTTTTACCGTTAACCTGTTTGACTTTTCAGAGACTTTCAATGGCACTTTAAATTGCTTCTCCTCTGCCCCGCCCCTTTCCATCAGGGACACGTACAAAAAAAGCCCCTTGAATTTCAAGGGGCCCTTTTTGTCTTTTATAGTTATTTTAACGGTTCACTACACAGCATGGCCCCTTTTATTCTGAAAATAAAAGAAAAAAAAGCTCCATGCGTAATATGTATGTACCGGTGCCATAATATATCAGGTCTTATTCAACTGCAATAATAGTGATTTTTTTTTGTACGCGGCCATCAATGACGATTTTTTTTTTCACCCGTGTCGTTTTTTTAAAAAATATTGTACTTTTACCGTGTCAAAAAAGTAAAAACTATGACCGGCATTAATACAAACAACATCTGGTGGTGGCATGGCACGATCAAAAGCTATGTTAAGCGCCGTTGTGTGTAATGACCGCCGATTATATGAAAATATACGAGGAGCCCGCTTAACATAGCGGGCTCTTTTCGTTTAAACCCCTTAAGCAGAAACAGATGGAAAAATTAACCCTCAAAGCTGAAATCCGCGAATACCCTGCCGACACCCTGACGCCGGTGGGCATCTACATGCGGCTTCGCGACGCTTTCCCCGGGAGCCTGCTGCTCGAATGCACCGATTACAGCTCCCGACAGGATGCCTTTTCCTATATATGCCTCAACCCGTTAGCGGGAATTGAGGTAACCGGCAAAGGCATCAGTCAGTACCACGGGCAGCGACAGTCCCCCGTCACTCCCCTTGAAAAGGGCGCTGATGCGGTTGACGCGGTTGATAACTTTTCACGGTCGGTCAGGATCGAAGGACTTCCCGGCGACAAGCTCTTTCCGGGACTCTTCGGCTTTACCTCCTGGGAGGCGGTAAACCTGTTCGACAATGTTGACATAAGGCCCGCCGGGCCCGGCTACCCCATCCCCCTGCTCAGGTATGACCTCTATTCGGTGGTGATCGCAATAAACCACTTCAACAGCACAATGACCATCTGCGAGCTGGAAAACGGGTCTTCCGGCGCACTTACCGGCAAGATCGTTTCGCTGCTGGCCAACCGCAACACCACGACCTTTCCGTTCGAGACCATGGGCGATGAGACAAGCAACCTCGACGACGATACATACATGAGAATGGTTGAGCAGGGCAGGAAGCACTGTGCCAGGGGCGACGTGTTCCAGATAGTGCTTTCGCGGAAGTATGAGCAGGCATACCACGGCGATGAGTTCTCGGTGTACCGCGCCCTGAGGTCTGTAAACCCCTCTCCCTACCTGTTCTATTTCGATTACCTGGGCTACAGGCTTTTCGGCTCCTCGCCCGAGGCTCAGCTCCAGGTGAGCAACGGCACGGCCACGATAAACCCCATAGCCGGTACCATACCCCGGACGGGCGACAGGATGAGCGATGAGGGACTGGCAAAGGCGCTGCTGGCCGACCCCAAGGAGAACTCCGAACACTCCATGCTTGTCGATCTAGCAAGGAACGATCTCAGCAGGCACTCAGCCGGTGTGCGGGTTAGCAGTTACAAGGAGGTGCATGCCTACTCGCATGTCATTCACCTTGTATCGACCGTTACCGGCGAGCTCGACGGCAAGTCCGGTACCTACCGGGTGTTTGCCGACACCTTCCCGGCGGGGACCCTCTCGGGGGCACCCAAGCACAAGGCCCTGCAGCTCATCGGCAGCATTGAGCCCACCGCCCGCGGATATTACGGCGGCGCTATAGGCTTTATGGGACTGGAAGGGTCGCTCAACCACGCGATAATGATAAGGTCATTCGCAAGCTTTGCCGGCAGGCTCGTTTACCAGGCAGGTGCAGGGATAGTAATAGGATCGGACCCGGCAAAGGAGCTCGCCGAGGTAAACAGCAAGCTCTCGGCGCTCAAGCAGGCGCTGAAGATGGCAGAAAAACTCAAATAAAACAGACCATGGCAAGAATCCTTATAGTAGACAATTACGATTCATTCACCTACAATCTCGTCCATTACGTGAATGAGTACCCGGGCCACACCACCGAGGTTCTGAGGAACGACAAAATAGACCTCGCATCGGTTGAGCAGTACGACGGTATCCTGCTCTCACCCGGTCCCGGCATCCCTTCGGAGTCGGGCGACCTGCTCAGAATAATCGACATGTACAAGGAGAAGAAGAGGATCTTCGGGGTTTGTCTGGGATTGCAGGCCATAGCCGAGGTCTTCGGGGGCAGCCTGCTCAACACCGATAAGGTGTACCACGGTGTTGCAACCACTATAACCCTCCTGGAGCCGGTTCATTATCTTTTCAGGGGACTCCCGGGAAGGTTCCAGGGCGGAAGGTACCATTCGTGGGTGGTCAGAAGGGATAAGGTGCCGCAAACCCTCCGGATCGACGCCGTTGACGATGAGCAGTATATCATGGCCATGAGTCACCGTGAGCTCGATGTTTGCGGCGTTCAGTTCCACCCCGAATCAATTCTTACGCCCGACGGCAAAAAGATAGTTTTCAACTGGCTCAGGGGCTTTGAAAGCTGAACTTTTTTAAAACGAATATGAAGATTCATCATAATGCGGCATAAAATACAGAATAACATGAACCCCATATAGAAAAACATGAACCCCGATGCTTCAGGCATGTTATTTTGGCTGTCAAAAGCTGACCGGGGTTTCATAAGACTGAACAATATGAAGGATATTCTGAACAAATTATTGGAATCACAGCAGCTAGGCCGCGAAGAGGCCGGCAGGCTGATGCACGGCATTGCCCGGCAGGAGCTGAACGAGGCGCAGATAGCGGCAGTGCTCTCATCCTATATCATGAGAAGCATAACACCCGGCGAGCTTCTCGGGTTCAGGGACGCGCTGCTGGAGCTGGCGGTAAAGGCCGACCTGAACGGAGAGGATATGATCGATGTGTGCGGCACGGGAGGTGACGGCAAGAACACCTTCAACATATCGACCCTTACCTCGTTCGTCGTGGCAGGCGCCGGCATACCCGTGGCCAAGCACGGCAACTACGGGGTATCGTCGCTCTCGGGCTCCTCCAACATGATGGAGCATTTCGGTTACAGGTTTTCCAACAGCAACGACAAGCTGAAAAAGGAGATCGGCAAGGCTAACATCTGCTTCATGCACGCCCCCCTATTCCACCCCGCCCTGAAGGCAGTGGGACCAATACGCAAACAGCTTGCGATCAAGACCATCTTCAACATCATGGGCCCGCTGGTGAACCCGGCCAACCCACCGTGCCAGCTAAGCGGGGTATTCAGCATCGAGGCCGGGCGTCTGTACAACTACCTGATGCAGAAAGAGCAGAAGAGGTATATCGTGCTTCACAGCCTCGACGGGTACGATGAGGTGTCGCTCACCGCCGGCATAAAGGTATTCTCCCCTGCCGGCGAAGGGCTTCTCGGTGCGGATGACTTCGGTATGCCGCAAAACAGCCCCGCCGATCTTCACGGGGGCGACACCCTCGAAGAGGCGGCTGCCATTTTTCTTGGCGTTCTTGAGAACAGGTGCACCGATGCACAGAAAAACACCGTGCTTGCAAACTCGGCCCTGGCCATCTCCTGCAGCAGGCCCGGTACAGAGCTGGAACGGTGCGTCGGCATTGCACGGGAATCGCTCGAGTCGGGAAAAGCTTACGGCTGTTTTAAAAAACTGATGGAAATGCAATAGTTGCAGTACCCGCCACATTCTGATGCCGGTTCTCACCGGCCGGCCTGCAGCAAACTGCTGAAAAAACTGGATAATGACAATACTCGAAGAGACAGACAGTAAAAGAAATAACGCAGGAAGATCGAAATGGTAAAAGCGACAGTGCCTGCTGCGGTCTGGTGCCGGTTCTCACCGGCCGGCCTGCAGCAAACTGCTGAAAAAACTGGATAATGACAATACTCGAAGAGATAGTAAAGTTTAAGCGAAAAGAGGTTGATGCGTTAAAGGCGTCGGTTCCGGCAGCCATCCTCGAAAAGGGCATCCATTTCGAAAGGCCTGTCAGGTCGCTCAGGGAGGCTCTCAATGATAAAGAGAGCACCGGGATAATAGCGGAGTTCAAGAGGCGCTCGCCTTCACAGGGGGTGATCAACGATACCGTTCAGCCGGCTGCTGTTAGCGCGGACTACTTCGGGGCGGGTGCCGCGGCCGTATCGGTGCTCACCGACAACCGCTTCTTTGGAGGCAGCAACGACGACCTGCTCGGGGTAAGGGAGCGATGTGGGGGACCACTGCTCAGGAAGGAGTTTATAATAGATGAGTACCAGGTGCTTGAATCCAAAAGCATCGGCGCCGATGCCATACTGCTGATAGCCGACATCCTCAGCCGCATTGAGATGGAGAACCTCTCATATCTTGCCGGACTTCTCAAACTCGAAGTGCTGTTCGAGATACACGATGAAAGCGGCATAGGGAAGCTGCCTTCAGGGGCGCGCCTGGTGGGTGTCAACAGCAGGAACCTGGGCGACTTCAGCCTGAACACCAGGCTGCTGTATGAGATGGCGGCGAAACTGCCTGAAGGGTGCACCATGATAGCGGAGAGCGGGATAGAATCGGCAAGGTCCGTTAGCGGACTGAAAAGCGCCGGGTACAGGGGATTTCTGATAGGCACACTGTTTATGAGGGAGAGCGATCCGGCCGCTGCATGCAAAAGTTTTATTAACGAACTGGAAAAAGAAAAGCATTAAATTGTATATAACGAGCTATGCTCTTTATTTCTACACACCTGAAAATTATGCAGAATGGCGGGGCAAATCAGATTTGGAAGACCGGGTTTCCGTATTGTTAACCGGTAATTACTTGATAAAAAATGAAAATTACGAAAAAATGAAAATAAAAGTCTGCGGAATTGCAAATAACCGAAACCTGAGTGAGATAGCACTGCTGCAACCCGATTACATGGGTTTTGTTTTCTATCCCGGGTCGCCCAGGGATGTTACCGTTACAATAGGGCAGTTGCAGCTGAGCGCTATACCGCCGGCAATAAAAAAGACGGCCGTTATGGTTGACAGGCCCCTGCAGGAAGTCCCCGACCTTATTCGCAGGCACGGGTTTGACGCCGTGCAGCTTCACGGCGATGAGGAGCCGGACTACTGCCGGGAGCTGATGAACCACTGCGAAGTTATAAAGGCATTCAGGATAGCTGACAGCCTGCCGTCTGACATAGGCCTGTATGAGGGCAACTGCAATTATTTCCTGTTCGATGCAAGAGGGAAGTACCACGGTGGCAACAGCATAAAGTTCAATCATGCCATACTGGAAGGCTACGGCCTCTCAACTCCCTTCTTCCTGAGCGGGGGCATTGGCGACACCGACCTTGAGTACCTGCGCACGGTCGATATCAGCGGGATGTACGGGGTGGATGTGAACAGCAGGTTCGAGATATCGCCGGGGTATAAAAGTGTTAAGTCGCTCAGGCAATTCATTGCCGGACTGAGAACAAAACTAAATTCATAATGAACAGGTTAATTGATAATAAAGGATTTTACGGAGAGTTCGGGGGCTCCTGGGTGCCGGAGATGCTCTACCCTAATATTGAGCAGCTTGCATCATCGTATGATGCCATACTCGAGTCGCCCTCATTCAAAGACAGGTTCGACAGTCTGCTCAGGGATTATGCCGGCCGGCCCACTCCCCTTTTCCTTGCTGAAAGCCTCTCCGGGGTCCTGGGGGCAAAGATCTACCTCAAGAGGGAGGATCTGTGCCATACGGGCTCCCATAAGCTCAACAACGTGATCGGGCAGGCATTGCTGGCAATGGAGATGAATAAAAGGGAGGTGATAGCAGAGACCGGCGCCGGACAGCACGGCGTGGCCACTGCCACGGTCTGCGCGCTGCTGGACCTGCCCTGCCGTGTCTTTATGGGAGAGAAAGATGTGCAGAGACAACAGCCCAACGTGTTGCGCATGAAGATGCTGGGAGCCGAGGTTGTTCCCGTTTCATCGGGCAGCCGCACCCTGAAAGATGCTACCAACGAGGCCATAAGGTACTGGATCAACCACCCGGAGGTCTATTACCTGATCGGCTCGACCATCGGCCCCCATCCCTACCCCGACCTGGTCGCCAGGCTGCAGTCCGTTATCTCCGCAGAGATGAAGATCCAGCTCATGGAGAAGGAAGGCAGGCCCGGTCCCGACATCATCGTGGCATGTGTAGGCGGCGGCAGCAATGCCGCAGGTACGTTCTACCATTACATAGCCGATGAAAAGGTTAAGCTGGTGGGCGCCGAGGCTGCCGGCGAAGGCGCCGGGAGCGGCAAGACCGCGGCCACCATTGCAACCGGCACGGCGGGCATCATCCACGGCTGCAGGACTCTGATGATGCAGGATGGAGAGGGACAAATACTGGAGGCACACTCCGTTTCGGCGGGACTCGATTACCCGGGTATAGGCCCCCTCCATTCCTACCTCCACAGAACGGGAAGGGCCCGTTACCTGGCGGTAACCGATAAAGAGGCTGTTGAGGCAGCTCACCTGCTCACCAGGCTGGAAGGTATCATCCCCGCGCTGGAGTCGGCGCATGCCATCGCGGCTCTCCATAAACTGCAATTCCGCGAAAGCGATATTATTTTAGTAAACCTGAGCGGCAGGGGCGACAAGGATATGGACACATATATCGAATCGATGCAAAACCGGAATCAATAAACAACCAAAAAAAGAGTATCATGCAGAACCGTCTTGATGAGCTGTTCAAAAAGAAAAACCGGAAGTTGTTGTCAATATACCTTACGGCGGGCTTCCCCCGTATAGACAGTACAGTGCCGCTTATACGCTCTCTCGGGGAGGCCGGGGCGGATTTCCTCGAAGTGGGATTCCCTTTTTCCGATCCGCTGGCTGACGGGCCCGTTATACAGGAGACCAGCAGTATCGCGATACGCAACGGTATGACCCTGAGGCTGCTTCTCGACCAGCTTGCCGGTGCCCGCCACGATATCTCCATCCCCCTCATACTGATGGGATACCTTAACCCGGTTCTGCAGATGGGCATAGGCACTTTCTGCCGGAAGGCAGAGGAGTCCGGTGTGAGCGGGGTGATAATACCCGACCTGCCGCCAGAGGAGTACAGGGACAAGTACAGGGAGCTTTTCAGCCAACACGATCTTCACATGATCTTCCTGGTAACCCCGGGAACAACCGTTGAAAGAATAAGGATGCTCGACAACCTCGGCAGCGGGTTCATCTATGCGGTAAGCGCATCATCAACCACCGGCAGGCAGGAATCTTTCAGCAGAGAGCAGGAGCTGTACCTCGAAAAGCTTGGCAGTCTCGATCTCGGGAAACCCATAATGACCGGGTTCGGAATTCACAACAGGAACACCCTCGAAACCGTATGGAAGCATACCTCGGGAGCAATCATAGGCACCGCCTATCTCAAAGCGCTTATGGAGGCCGGCAGCCCCGATGAGGCGGTCAGGTCGCTTTTCGGGAGACTGGGGGTATAATGCTGGCTGCAGTCCCGCGGCGGCAATCGAATTGCTTTTCGGGAGACCGGGGTATAAGTCCGGTTGATCCCGGCGGCGGCCAGGCTGCTTATCGGGAAACCGGCGGTGTAAGGTCAGCTGCAGCCCCTCTCCTAATATTTTTTTGCTTTTTGAACAAATTGGCGATAATTTGGTATTTTAAATGTTACCAAAAATCAACCCGTGTACAGAATAAAATCAAACATCCTTACCGGCTCGCCGGAGTTCATAAAAAACAGGGAATCCTTTTTACAGATACTGTCGGACTATAACGGGCGGCTTCGCAAGGTGCAGGAAGGCGGCACCCCAAAGGCGGTAGCAAAGCACAAGGAGAGAGGCAAGCTCCTTGCCCGTGAGCGCATCGACCTGCTTCTCGACCCCAACACACCCTTCATTGAGTTGTCGCCGCTGGCCGCCAACGGCATGTACAACGACGATTTCCCCTCGGCGGGAATTGTGACAGGTATCGGTTCAGTATGCGGCAGGGAGACGGTTATCATAGCCAACGACGCCACCGTCAAAGGCGGCACTTACGTTAAGGAGACGATAAAAAAGCACCTGAGGGCACAGCAGGTTGCCATGGAGAACAACCTGCCCTGTGTCTATATGGTCGACTCCGGCGGGGTCTTTTTGCCCGAACAGGCAAATGTGTTTCCCGACCGCAACGATTTCGGCCGTTTCTTCTATAACCAGGCGAGAATGTCGGCCGCCGGCATCCCCCAGATAGCCATCGTCATGGGATCATGCACCGCCGGCGGCGCCTATGTACCCGCCATGTGCGACGAAACGATCATCGTGAAAAACCAGGGTACCATCTTCATTGGCGGCCCCCCGCTGGTCAAGGCAGCCACCGGCGAAGAGGTGTCGGCCGAAGAGCTTGGAGGCGCGGCAGTCCATACCGGGATATCGGGCGTGGCCGATCACCTTGCCGGGAATGACAGGCATGCCATACAGATCTGCCGGGACATTTTCCTTACGCTCAGGGTGCCCGAAAAACAGCAGCTCGACATGGCATCACCTGCAGATCCCTACTACGATCCTGAGGAGTTGTGGGGACTGGCGCCGGTTGACCTGAAAAAGCCGGTCGACTCAAGGGAGATCATAGCCCGTATAGTTGACGACAGCCGCTTCCATGAATTCAAGGCGAACTACGGCACCACGATGGTGACCGGCTTTGCACATATCAACGGATTCCCCGTGGGGATCCTGGCAAACAACGGGGTGATCTTTTCTGAAACCTCCCTTAAGGGGGCCCATTTCATAGAGCTTTGCTCAGTGAGAAAGATCCCCATGATCTTCCTGCAGAATATAACGGGTTTCATAGTAGGCAAAAAATACGAACATGGCGGGATAGCCCGCGACGGCGCCAAGCTGGTGAATGCCGTGGCAAACAGCAATGTGCCGAAGTTCACCGTCGTTTTCGGGGGCTCCTTCGGGGCGGGCAATTATGCCATGGCCGGAAGGGCCTACGATCCCAGGCTGCTCTTCATGTGGCCCAACGCGAAGATATCGGTCATGGGAAGCGAGCAGGCAGCAGGCGTGCTCCTGTCGGTCAGGCAGCAGCAGATGCAGGCTTCCGGCGGCAGCCTTTCGGCGGAAGAAGAGGAGAACATCAGGAAATCGATACAGGAAACCTACGAAAAGGAGGGATCGGCCCTCTACAGCACATCAAGGCTCTGGGACGACGGTATCATAGACCCGGTCGACACCCGGCTTGTATTGACAACAGGAATAGCAATGTCGCTCAACAAACCCTGGCCTGACAGCAGATTCGGGGTGATAAGGATGTAATGCCCTGAACTGTTTAACCAGATAAACCAACTGTATATGAACAATTACCAGACAATAGAGGTCACAGCCGGCAAGCCGGTTGCAACCGTCAGGCTCAACAGGCCGGAGGTGCGCAATGCCTTCAATGCACTTATGGTTAAAGAGATAACAAGCGCATTTAAGGAGCTTTCGGCCGACAAGCAGGTCCGTCTCATCCTCATCAGGGGAAACGGCAAGGTCTTCTGCTCGGGAGCCGACCTGAACTGGATGAAGGAGGCCGTTTCGCATTCCGAAGAGGAGAACTACCGGGAAGCGCTGGAACTGGCAGAATGCTTCCACACCATCTATACATGCCCCAAACCTGTAATAACGATAGTGCACGGGGCATCGACAGGCGGCGCCAACGGATTTGTAGCGGTTGCCGACATTGCACTCACCACCGACGATGCTGTTTTCTCCCTCAGTGAGGTCCGATCCGGACTTGTGCCCGCCGTGATATCACCCTACATAATCAAACGCATAGGCGAGTTTCCCGCCCGCGAGCTGATGCTTACAGCCAGGCGGATACACGGCATAGAGGCGGCTGACAGGGGACTGGTAAACTGGCACTATGCATCAGAGGAGCTTGAAGAGGGGGTTAATAAGATCATACAGCAGATCCTTGAGGGAGGACCTGAAGCGCTTGCCATCACGCGGAAGCTGATATATGACGTAAGCAATAACTGGTCGTTCGAGGAGGCTATCGGTAAAACTGCATCAATAATTGCCTCCATCAGGGTATCTGACGAGGGCCGTGAAGGAATGGCCGCCTTTCTTGAAAAGAGAAAACCCCGGTGGAGTGAAAACAAAACCCTGACATGAAAGACAATACAGCCCCCCACACCACTTTTCGCAAGATACTCATTGCCAACAGGGGAGAAATAGCTGCCAGGATAATCCGAACGGCGCACAAGATGGGTATAGCCACCGTTGCCGTATACGCGGCAGGAGAAAGAGACGCTTTGCATGCCAGGATGGCCTCCGAAGCGTATGAGCTTGAAGGCAGCTCACTGGCAGATACCTACCTCAACGCAAATAAGATCATTGACCTTGCAAAAAAAACCGGAGCAACAGCCATTCACCCCGGGTACGGATTCATGAGCGAGAATGAGCAGTTTGCAGCTGCCTGCGAAAAGGCAGGAATTACCTTTATAGGTCCCGGCAGCGAAGCCATAGCACTTATGGGCAACAAGAAAAGGGCCAGGGAGGCTGCCATAGAAGCGGGGCTGCCCGTCATCAAAGCATATACCGGCACGATCGGCGGGTTTGAGCCTGCGGCAAGTGAACTTTCCTATCCTCTCCTTGTAAAGGCTGCCGCCGGAGGAGGCGGAAAAGGCATGCGCATTGTCAGGACACCCGGAGAGCTTGGAGAGGCTGTTGCAGCCACATCAAGGGAGGCAGAGGCCTATTTCGGCGACGGCGCTGTCTACATTGAGCAGTATATCGAATCTCCCCGCCATATTGAAGTGCAGGTGATGGCCGATCATCACGGCAATACGGTACACCTGTTCGAAAGAGAGTGCTCTATCCAGCGCCGGTACCAGAAGATTGTCGAAGAGGCCCCCTCCCCTTCGGTCACCCCGGCAATGAGGCAGAAGATGGGTGAGGCAGCGGTGGCGCTGGCAAAGTCAATCGGCTACAGGAACGCGGGCACCATCGAGTTCCTGGCCGACCCGCAGGGGAACTTCTACTTCCTGGAGATGAATACCAGGATACAAGTTGAACATCCCGTTACAGAGATGATTACAGGCATCGATATAGTTGAAGAGCAGATACATATCGCCGCCGGTCACCCTCTGCGCTTCAAACAGGAAGATCTGCAGATCGTGGGGCACGCGATCGAGTGCCGTATATATTCGGAAGACCCGGCCGCAGGGTTTATCCCTTCCCCCGGAAGGATGAGCTGTTACCATGAACCTGCGGGAGAAGGAATCCGCGTTGATTCGGCCTTCGATACCGAAGGTGAGGTAAGCGACAGGTACGACCCCATGATAAGTAAGCTGACAACCTTTGGAAACACGCGCGAAGAGGCGAGGCAGAGGATGGTACAGGCACTTGCCGGCTACGGGATACAAGGAGTGAGGAACAACATCAGCTTTCTGCTGAGCCTGATGCACAACAACGACTTCACCGGGGGCAGCTTCTCCACCGCATGGTGCGAAAAGAATGCCCCGCCAATAGTTGAGGCAGAAAAAAGTATCAAATCGGCGAACGACTGGCACATACCGGCTGCCGCTGCACTGCTTGCCAGCCTGAAAAGGAAAACAGGCAGGAACCTGGTGTGGGACTCCCTGGACTACTGGAGGGCAGGTAAAACAATGAGGTTCTGTTTTGAGGGGGAAGTTGTGACCACGATGATCAGTCACCTGTCAGATACCGGTTTTGATTTTACGATAGACAGGCGCGTGATGAAAGGGCGGTACCGGTACGAAAACAAAAAGCTGACAATCACGACCAACAATGAGAGCCATAATGTTTTTATATCCGAAAACGATGAGGGGCTGCCCAGGGTAACATACGGGGGATTCAGGTACTTCTTCAGGCGTTTTGACTTCCTCAAAAAGAAGGATGTCATCACCCCCGGACAGGATGACTTTGCCTCCGGTACCGGCGCCGTCTACTCTCCCATGCCCGGCCGTATTATCAGCATTAACAGGCAGGCGGGCGAAAATTTCAGAAAAGGCGACGTTCTGGCCATAGTAGAATCAATGAAGATGGAAAACAGCATCCTTGCCCCTGCCGACGGTACGGTCGAAAGCATAAACGCAGAAGAGGGAGAACTGATAGACGGCACCTCACCCCTGCTGGTTATTACCGTATAAATCAGGCAAACTGCGAGATAACAGATCAGGCCTGACCATACCTGCCACCTTTTTGTTACTGGTTTTCCTGTTTTCATGCAAGGTAAGTCCGCCCGGACTGCTAAGCTTTGAGCTCCAGGGATATTACCGGGCAAGGGAGTTTTACTCGCCAATGTACGACAGGCCGGGGCCGCACCATGACCAACCGGACTACCGTACCACCCTTTTCTGGGAGCCTGAAATCAAACCCGGGGAAGACGGCAGGGCCAAGGTCTCTTTTTTCACATCAGACAAGCCATCCGTATACCGCATCATTGTAGAGGGAATTACCGAAACAGGCATCCCGGTTGAAAAAACAAAAGAAATGATTACCTGATATCAAATATAGAGGTGCACAGCGAGGAGGTTCAGGAGATACTGGGAAGGATACCGGGCTGGATTGTAAGGTGGGGCATTTTCCCGGAACCGCCATAAGCATCTGTATAATTCACAATAAAAAACCTTGAGTTTTTCAACCTCTGAAAAAAAATTCACTCCCAATAAAGTACCTTTTACTCCTGAAAAGCTTCATTCGCTCCAAAAATACCCCGTTTCACTCCAAACAAGTGATTTTGCATATACTTGACTTGTTGGTTATTATAAAAATCATTTTTAAATTTACTTTGTGTTACTCTCATCCGGCCTGTAAATACATCATAACACATGAGTAAACAACATCTGGTCGATGGCAGAAGATAATACCATATTTGTCCTGCGAAAGGCTTTAAAGGTACACAAGGCTAAAGTAACAAAGGTGGCTTACCCGAATTCGGAGAAATGACCAAAAGCAACAAAGAGCTATTCGAAAAACTAAAAATACCGGGAACACCAACGATTTATATAATTGGTTACAGGTTCCCACGAGAATTCAAGGTACATGATATTGAATATTTCCAAGAAGAGATTATATGTCTAACCATGGAAAGTAATGGGCAGGAAGCCTGTTCGCATTGCAAGTGACAGCTTCCCGCCCGGCCCTTTCCTTAAAAAAGAAAGGAGGCATGAAAGCAAAGATAATAAAAGGTTTCGGGCTGCCAACCCGCATGAAAGAACCCTGACCAGGTTTGAAAGAAAAATTATTAACTTTATTAAATCCTTTTATTATGAAAAAGTTAAAAAAATTAGAAATCTCACCCGAGAAGATTATGAAAAATGAAGACCTGACTAATCTGCAAGGAGGAGGTGGTGGAGATGTATGTCATTGCGAGCAATTTGATCCAGAACTCGTAGAATGGATTGAATGGTATTATACTGGTGCTTGTGCTGGCATGAATTGCGTTGAATGTGGCGGTGCTTTGACTATGAATTATAATATGATTACAAATTGCTATGATTAATCAATTTGTTCCCGCTATTTCGCGGGAACAAATCTTTAAAAATTCAAGATGAATAAGATATTAAGAATATCGTTTAAATTATTAATTATAATTATTATTTCTTGTAAAGAAAACAGAACAGAATCAATACCAATAATAGAAATTGAGAAGAATATTGATAATTTCAAACTCTTCAAGCTCGGTGATTTTGATTACAAGTTAGATTATATTGTTTTGGAAAGCACCCCTGACGCAATGCTTATGGATATCCGGTTTATTGATATATCAGGCGACTATATTGTTGTGTCAGACAGGGATAAATGCCTTCTCTTTGATCGAAGCGGAAAATTCATATCAAAAATTGGCAGTCAGGGCAGAGGACCAGGTGAAAATATAGCTTTCACACAGGTTAAGATTTATAATGAAAAAATTTTTTTGCCGGATGGATTGTCAAATGTGATGAATATCTTCAATGTATATGGCGAGTTTATTAATACTTTGAAATCTCCCGGCGATTTCTGGGTTCTTAATAGTAATAGCTGGATGCCTGTAACAGATTCAACTTTTTTAGTTCATGTTCCAAATCATACTGGCAATGAGGGGAGTAGAGTTGTTCTTATTGATAATAACGGAGATATCCTACAAAAATATGCCAATACTACCTTTTATACTAATGTTAGAGACCACTGCATCTATCAAAGGCCAGCAACCTTTTTTAAACATAATGATAACATTTATTTTAAGCAATTATTGAATGATACGATTTATCAATTAAATAATGATCATCTATACCCTATATACCTCTTTGATCTCGGGGCATATGGATTTTCATTTGAGTATTATGCATTACCCTGGGAGTTATTTAGAGAAAAATTGGCTGATGGAATCACGATTGAATATCTATTCGAAACCCGAGATTATATTTTTGTAATAATGAACTTTTGGAGAAATTATCCTTTTGCTTTTTATAGAAAAAACTATCATAGGCCGTCAGGACTAGACCAGTATATGATTATAGGCTTATTTAATAAACCTAATGATGAATTCTTTCTTGTTGCTCCAAGCAACGTTGACCACCAGATTGAACCCACCGGTATCAAAAATGATATTGATGGCGGAATTAACTTCATGCCCAGGTATGCTGTAAATGACACGCTCATTGTGAGCTGGTTTGAAGCATATGAGTTAAAGATGTATGTTGCCTCTGAAGCATTCAAAAACTCCACCCCAAAATACCCTGAAAAGAAAAAGGAACTGGAAAAACTGGCAGCCAGCCTTGATGAAAACGACAACCCGGTGCTGATGCTGGTAAAACTGAAAGAATAACTTTGAATTGATGATGCTTAAATGAAAGCTTCATATTTAAAATGTTGATTTGACTAATTGACTTGGTATTACACAAAAACCCTATCTTCTATCATAATTAAACTCAATATTAATGCCTGATTGATCCCAAACCTTGCCTATGCCCAGCTTCCCTGTATACAAGCAATTGGATTCGATGGACTGTGGGCCGACATTCCTGAGGATGATTGCCCGGTATTATGGCAAGAGCTTTAGCCTGCAGTTTTAAAGGAGCCGGTTATATATCACCAAAAGCGGGGTGTCGATGCTTGGCATCAGCGATGCTGCCGAGAGCATAGCTTTTAGGACCAGGGGATACCGGCTCACATGGGAGCAGCTTCGCGATGAGGTGCCCCTTCCCTGCATCGTCCACTGGAGGCAGCGCCTTTTTGTTGTTGTTTATGCCATTATAAAACCACGAAAATTATCAAAGCTGTGTTTGGATCGGATAAATCAAATAATGCTGGAGATAACGGGTAATATCCCAGCTATGATTAGAACCGTGTCTATGTTGCCGATCCGGTAAGTGGACTGCTTAAGTATTCCAAAAAGGAGTTTTTAAAGTTCTGGCTTGGTGGCTGCAGGATGAGCAGAAAAGGAGGCAAGGGCAGTTATTATCGGTGATATGCCCCTTGGGATGATAATGGCCGTTCAGTATACCATCGGGCTGCTTAATTCCCCTTATACGTTATCGGGTTTACCGAGCAAGCCCAGGATGTACAAATTATCATATCATTACAAGTTTGCAGGGCACAGGATTAAATTAAAACAATTTCGTTGAGAAAAGTTTGGGAAATTGTGATATTTTTGAGTAAAAAGTAATGATATGGAACCCGATTTAATCATAAAGGAGCTTAAAGATCACCTAAACCATCACTTGAATAATATAGTGATTGAGGTTATCTTATTTGGGTCCAGAGCAAGAGGTACAGCCAAAAACGACTCTGATTATGATGTTGTTATAGTTATTAATACTCGAGATGACAGGAAAGTAAGAAAACAAATCAATGACCTTTGTTATGATTTAGAATTAAAATACAATATTTTTCTTGACAATCAGGTAATCTCAAAAGATGAACTTGAATACGGATTGAGGGGCAAACATCCGGTATTCAGATTAGCGATCAAAGAAGGGATACACATATGATAAGTGAACAGGAAAGAAATTCATTAATTCAATTTCGGATTAACCAGGCAAATGAGGCCATTGAGGACGTTAGTAAGCTTATTGAAGCCAATATGCTAAATATTGCAGTAAACCGAATATATTATGGAATGTTTTATAGTCTAAATGCACTTGCCCTAAAATATGAATTTAGTTCATCAAAGCACATGCAATTAATCGGGTGGTTTAACAAAGCATTTGTTAAACCTGGTCTGGTTGATATTAAATATGGACAAATTCTGCGAGATGCATTCAAAAATCGTACTGAAGGGGATTATGCTCCCTTTATTACTTATGAAAAAGAGGATGTACAGATTATGCATGAAAACATGAGGTCGTTTATTTCCGAAATTGAACATAATTTGGGGGATTTAAGCCCTTAATTTAACCCTTGCTTAGAATAAATCTATTGGTTCATGCAACTTATAAGTTCTTTCGTTATTGTCACCATACATACAGGATGATCCTTTCCGATACCTCACCCTGAAAAAGGACTGTGTAATAAATTAACATGAAATTCCGGCAAAATAGGTGACCTCCTGAAACATCAACTTGCCGAGAACAGCGAAGATTCATCCATGAGATGGGATCGAAAAAAAGATATGCAGACGATCACTCCTATTAATTAAAGGCAGCTCTTCTTCCATCTGTTGTGATTTCCATTATCCTGTTGGGGCTTTACACTCTTATTTCCGATTCCGGCCTTTCATTATGGCAGGATAGAACCCCAATGCTGCTTTTGATAACAAAAGCAGTTGGTATTGCGGCATCGGTGTTTCTGGTGCTCCACGAGTTTAAGGTTCACACCAT
>REEN01000050.1 GCA_007695015.1 Marinilabiliales bacterium | reverse complement strand
TTCATACCTGCAGCATTTTTGGAATGAACGACATGAAAAAGGAATGAACGACATAAAAAGTCAAAATCATGACATCATGAATCACTCATTAATTGGATATTCTGAAAACACTTTTTTAACTTGATCCCTTTTAAGCCGTGAAATAGGTATTTTGATGTTACCTTTTAAAAGAAACCTGCAGGCACTATGGTGTTCGACCCAATTTAGATTAACAATAAAGGAGCGATGACAGCGGCAAAAACTACCGCAATTCAATATTGTTTCAAACCAGGATAACATATGATGCACTTTAATCATCTTGTCTTCTGTAAAGTAAATACATGCACGTTTCTCACATCCCTTTATATAAAAAATATCTTTCAGTTTGATGGATCTATTCCCTGCTGTTGTTTTCACGATAAGAGTTTCCGAATCATACCTCATAATAGTAAAATTGGTTTTGTTATAGCAACATTACATTCGTTCTTGGTTTAGCCTCCTATTAATAGGTGCATGATTTCTAAAAACGTGACACAGGTTTTAAAAAAGTTTTCTTGCTGAGACCCATCTGGAAATCTTTAAACTGCAGATTATTAAGGGGGGGGGTGTGTGTTGAAAATTTGTTAATAAAATTTCCGGAGGCTGCAAGAGTTTTCTGTCACAGCTCTATCCATAGATTTTTGCAGTTATTTGGGGTCAGGTATCGAATGCTTTCTTCTCTGCAGTAATTTCGAAACCAGCGACAAAAAAGGTGTGATCAATAACCGACCACACCTTTATACTTTTTTACTCCTGGGTGTTTTCTGATATCTGCCGGTTTCAGATCTCCCACCCGCTGCGGTAAGCTTCCCTGTAGAGGAAGCGGTTGGCATCGGGCGGGTTTGTTATTTCCATCTTTTCAGGGTCGTAGATGACCTTCCTTCCTGCCTTTAGTGCAACTACGGGTAGCAGGGTGGTTTCATTGCACACCTCGACGCTCTGGAAGCTTCCCGGTGACATCTCGCCTTTGAGCACTGCGTTTATCCAGACATCGGTACCGCTTTGTGTTGAGGTTGGCGGAGGATCGGCCTGGCCGGTGAACTCTATCATCCTGCTTTCGGGAATGATACGCGGGTTGTTTGCATGGAACCCCCCGATTATCTTGCCCTTGTCGCCTACGAACATCATACCTTCCCTTGGAAGTTCATTGCCGTCGGCCTCCATTTCAGGCGGGTTGTGAGGCTTCATACCTCCGTCGTACCAGAAAAGGTCGAGTGCCGGGGAACTTCCCCTTGCCTTGAACTTCCACCTGAAGATGCATGAGTGAGGGAAGGAGTGCTGGTTCACAATCATCTGGCATGTCGCTTCGGGTGTGATGATATTGGTGGTAGTGCCCAGCGCTTCTATGCTTACCGGCGGAACGGTGATGCCGAATTTAGTGAAGACGGGCCACAGGCTGTATATGCCCATATCGGCTACGCTGCCTGCGCCGAAATCGTACCATCCGCGATAAACATTATGGGTAAAATTGGGATGGTAGGGCCTGTCGGGCACCGGGCCCAGCCACAGATCCCAGTCAAATCCCTCTGGCACCGGGGGCCTGTCCTCCGGCAGTTGCGGCCACTGTGGCCAAACCGGGCGGAAGGACCAGTTGTGGATCTCTTTGAGGGTTCCGATGGCTCCCTGGTCTATCCAGTCCTTCACAACATCATACTGGTTTCTGCCTGCCCAGGCCAGCAGATGGGTCACCACCCCTGTCTCCCGGGCGGTCTTGACTGTCTGACGTGCCTCATGCACAATGTTCGCGACGGGTTTGTGCATGATCACGTTCTTGCCCTTCTTCATCGACATGATTGCCTGGATGCCATGCTGATGGTCGGGCGTTATGATCTTAACCGTGTCCATGTCGCGCTCCTTCTCAAGCATCTCCCTGAAATCGGAGTAGGCGGTGCAGCCCCTGTAGCTGCCTCCGGGTCTTACATTTGAATAATATTTGTCCACTACCTCTTTACACATATCCCTGCCAGCAGGTATTCCTTTGATATTTGCCCCCCATGAGGAGTCACCCAGAAGCTGCCTGACGGAGTTCCTTATCCCGTTCGGCGACCAGTCCGCGTAGCCCACCGGGTTCTTTGCAGGGTCGCATATTGATACTACCTGTACTCTTTCGTCGGTGATAAGCGAGGTGAGTTCTCTTATCTGCTGGGTTCCGCACCCGATAAGTCCGAGATTGATCTTATCACTTGGAGCCACATAGTTTGCCCCGCCCAGTACATGGCGGGGTACCACGGTAAGCGCAACAGCAGAGCCGGTCATACCCAGGAACTGCCGCCGGTTGATTTTTTTTGATTCTGACATTTTTGAAAGGTTTTGGAATTTGAGTGATTGAATGGAAGAATGAGATAAATGTACGTTTTTTTCAAAGATTGGCATTATCTTGGGGAGGTTATTTGATAAAAGCATTAAGCTTCGCAGAGGCTAACCATATGTATCATAAGCAGAACAGCCTCCGAACCAAAAACCTCGTGAAATGAAGAAAGCCATTTTAAGATTTTTAGCGCACACAAAAATGAAGCTTGCAGGGCTAATTCCATCTGACCATAATTATAAAAATATAAGCAGATTAATGATGCTGATCATTTTGATCCTGTCAGTCAGTGCCTGGGTTGATGGCCGTGATAAGGGAAGCGTCAGGCTCATCGTCCGCGCCGACGATATTGGCGTTGCACGTTCGGTCAACGAAGCGGTAATCGACAGCTATCTGAACGGGATAGTTACCACAGTCGAGCTGATGATGCCGGTAGCCTGGTTTCCCGATGCCGTCAGACTTCTTGATGAAAATCCGCAGGTCAATGTCGGACTTCACCTGACCCTTACCAGCGAATGGGAGAGGATGAAGTGGAGGCCGCTTACCAATGCAACTTCCATTACATGTTCCGACGGCTATTTCCTGCCGATGATCTGGCCCAACCCCAATTTCGGTCCGCATGAAGTACTGAGTGACGCGGACTGGTGCCTGGAAGAGATTGAGGCGGAGTTCAGGGCGCAGATAGAGATGGGCCTCAGGCACGTGCCCCGCGCAACACATATAACCGGCCATATGGGGTGCGGGCAGTGGCACGATGATGTAAGGGAACTGTGGGGGAGGCTGGCCGATGAATACGGTCTCCGCATATTTCCCGAGGAACTGGGTGTAGGGCGTATGCCCGGCTGGGGCCGGGAAAGGGATCTGGAGAAACGGGTGGAGATCTTTATCCGGAACCTTCGCAACCTGGAGCCCGGAACATGGCTTTTTGTCGAGCACCCCGCTTACGACACCCCCGAGATCCGCGCCCTTGGCCATACAGGTTATGAAGATGTGGCAGCCGACCGTGAGGGAGTTACCAGGGTATTTACCGACCGGCGGGTCATTGAAGCCATCAGTGAACTTGGCATCGAACTTATCAGTTACAGCGATCTGATCAGACCCTGAATCATAGTATAATAATTTTGAGTTACGACTCAAATATATTATAATAATATTGAGTTATAACTCAGAATTATGTATATTTGAGGCTTGTTTGTTGACTTACCGGAGAATAAGTATTTAAGAGGTTTTGAAAAATTGACAGGGTATGGTAACCAGACTGCTGGAAAGTATTGTTAATGAGAAGTTGTTTACAGGGAAAGCATTGATAATTCTGGGTCCCCGACAGGTAGGAAAATCCACTCTGCTTGCAATGCTTGAAAGCAGGACCTCTGAAAAAGCTTTGATTCTAAATTGCGATAGCAATGATATACGAAAGCAGCTGACAGAACCCGGAATTGCAGTATTAAGAAGGTTGGTGGGCAAACACAGACTGGTAATGATTGATGAGGCCCAACGCGTATTGAATATCGGTCTGACACTTAAAATAGTCATTGATCAGTTGCCGGATGTTCAACTAATCGTGACAGGATCTTCTGCCCTCGATCTTTCCAATATGGTCAATGAGCCTCTTACAGGCAGAAAATTTGAATACCTTCTGTTTCCACTTTCAATTAAAGAGCTGACTGACCATTACGGATATGTTGAGACGAGCCGGAGGCTCAATAATCTTATTGTTTTTGGCTCTTATCCTGATGTGGTTAATAATCCGGGGGCCGAACCGGAAATCTTGAATAACCTCGTCAGCAGCTACCTGTTCAAAGATGTTTTCATGTATCAGGATATCCGTAAACCTGAATTTATTGATAGGTTACTGGAAGCTGTAGCTCTTCAGCTTGCATCAGAGGTATCATACAACGAACTTGCGCAGGTCCTGGGAACAGATTCGCACACTGTACAACGGTATCTAAGCCTGCTTGAGAAGGCATTTATAATCTTCCGGTTGCGTTCATTCAGTCGAAATGCAAGGAACGAGCTGAAAAAAAGCCGGAAGATATACTTTTATGACAACGGGGTCAGGAATGCTATTTTAAGTAATTTCAGTCCTTTGGAAACAAGAACAGACATCGGGGCCCTCTGGGAAAACTATTTTATTTCTGAGCGTTTAAAATATCTGCATTACAACAAAATATACGCAAGACGCTATTTCTGGCGAACAACCCAGCAGCAGGAGGTTGATTATATCGAAGACCATGACGGCAAGCTTAAGGCTTTTGAGTTGAAATGGAATCCTGTGCGGAAATACAAATTTCCATTGACATTTACCAGGAATTATCCTGAAGCCGATTGCAACGTTATCACTCCGGAAAACATTTATGATTTTCTCGGGATATGATGAACGCTGTTTTCAGAACCCGAACAGCCGCGGCAGCCTGTGGATCAGGACTTGAACAACCCTGGCAGCCGGATTATCAGAACCCGAACAGTCGCGGCAGCCAGAGGCTGAGGGCGGGAATGTAGGTTATAAGCATCAGCGCCACTATCATCGCGATGAAGAACGGGATCAGGGGCCTGATAACCTTCATGATGCTGAGGTTTGCCACGCTGCATCCTATAAACAGAAGCGAACCCACCGGAGGGGTACAGAGTCCCACCGTTAGGTTAACCACCATGATTATCCCGAAATGAACCGGATCGACACCCAGGTCGGCCACTACCGGCAGGAAGATCGGGGTGAATATCAGCACTGCCGGGGTCATGTCCATGAATACACCCACGAACAGCAGTATAAGATTAATGATAAGGAGTATCACTATCTTGTTGGTGCTGATGGAAAGCAGTCCCTCGCTCACATTCTGCGGTATGTTGGCGAACGACATCGCCCAGGACATTCCGATTGATGCAGCCACCAGCAGCAGTACGATGGAGGTGACCCTGACGCTTTTCAACAGTATATCTGGAAGATCCTTTATGCGCACCTCACCGTATATGAGTGCAAGTATCAGTGCATAGAGCACTGCAATGGCCGAGGCCTCGGTGGCGGTAAAGATGCCGGCAAGTATGCCCCCGATCACAATCACCAGGAGCAACAGGCTTGGTACGGCGCTGAAGAACCTGACAATCCCGGCGCGGAGACCGGTCCTTTCCCCGACAGGGTAATTCTTACGGTAGGCAATTGCGGCGGCCACACCCATCAGCAGCAGTCCGGTCAGTATGCCCGGAACATACCCCGCGATAAAGAGGGCCGCGATCGAAACACCGCCGCTGGCAAGGCTGTAGACAATGAGGATGTTGCTTGGCGGAATTACCAGTCCGGTCGTCGCCGAGGTAATGTTCACCGCCGCCGAGAACGGTCTGTCATAACCCTCCTCCACCATCTTGGGGGTCATCATGCTTCCTATTGCCGATGCCGAGGCGGCTGCCGAGCCCGAAATGGCCCCGAACAGCATGTTGGCCATCACATTCACAAAGGCGAGTCCACCAGGCAGCCTCCCTACCAGCACCTTGGCAAATTCAATCAGCCGCAGGGCGATCCCTCCCCGGTTCATGAGCTGGCCCGCCAGTATGAAGAAGGGGATTGCCAGCAGCGCGAAACTATCGAGTCCGGTTGCCATCCGCTGGGCGAATGTGGTGAAGGCAGGCAGCGGCATAATATGTATGAGAAGGGTGAGCGAGCCCGATATCCCGATACTGTATGCGATCGGCACACCGAGGACAAGCAGGAAGACAAAGCTGATCACCAGAACATATATTTCGAGGTATTCCATTTCGGGTTTGTGTTTTTGGGGTGGTGAAAGATTTTTTTACAGGGTTGGCCTTTCCTGTTCCGGTACCTGTCCGGGTCCGGGCACCTGCTCCTGCTCATCGGTCTGCGGGTAAACTATATCATAAACCGAGTAGTAGATGATGAACAGTCCGCTCAGCGGAAGCACCAGGTAGACATAGCCCACCGGTATCTGCAGGGCCGACGATACCTGGCTGAGCCGCAGGGTGATATATACCAGGTTTGTCCCGCCAACAACAAGCACTGCCAGGGCAAAGAGGGCAATGAGGAGATTGATCGATATGTTGACCTTTGCTTTCTTTTCCGGCGAAAGCCTGTGATGAAGCAGGTCAATGGCAAGGTGCTCCTTTTTACCGGTTATGTAGGTCGCCCCGAGCAGTCCCACCCAAATCAGCAGGAAGCCTGCCAGCTCGTCGGTAAAGGCGCTGGGATGGCCGACAAGGTAGCGGCTTGCCACCTGCCAGAGTACGTTCAGTACCAGCACGCCCATCAGGATGGTAACAAAGGTCGCGAGGGCGCGGTCGAGATGTTTTCTGATCGTCATGGTAATATTTTTACATTGTACAATTACATTACAGGGTTTTAAGTACCCGGTTAATGCCGTCTGTGAGGGCTACTCCAGAGCCCTGATACGCTCTATCATCCTCCTCATCTGGGGGTCGGCCATATACTGCTCATACAGGGGCTGCACCGCCTCGATGAAGGGTTGCTTGTCCGGATAGAGCACTTCCACGCCTGCTGCCTTGACCATTTCGAGCGAGTGCCTTTCAGATTCGGCCCACAGCTTCCTCTGGTAGGCAACCGATTCGGTTGCGGCCTCCTGCACCCATCTCTGTTCCTCTTCGGTCAGCGTGCCCCATATCTTGGTGCTTATTATCAGCACATCGGGCACCGTTGAATGTTCGTTCAGGGAGTAGTAGCCGCACACCTCGAAATGGTTTGAGAGATAGAAGCTCGGTGGGTTGTTCTCGGCACCGTCAACCACCCCTCCCTGGAGGGCGGTATAGAGCTCGCCCCATGAGATGGGTGTGGGCGAGCCTCCCATGGCGCGGACCATGTTGACGGCCGAAGGACTCGGCTGCACCCGGATTTTAAGTCCCCGTAAATCATCGGGATGGATAACCGGCCTGTCTTTAGTATAGAAGCTGCGGCTTCCCGAGTCATAAAATGCCAGTCCCCGCAGCCAGAACTCCTCGCCATCCATCAGTATCTCCCTGCCGATATCGCTGTCGAGCACCCTTTCTGTATGTTCACGGCCGGTGAATATATAGGGAAGGTTCAGCACACGGTAGCTTGGGGCAAAACTTTCTATTGCGGCTGCCGACACCTTGGTTATGGCGAGGCTCCCTATCTGGAGCATTTCGAGGTTCTCCCTCTCGGTGCCGAGCTGTTCGCTGGGATAGACGTCTATCCTCATGTGACCATCAGATTTCTCTGCCACCAGTTCGGCCATGTAAACCATGCCCTGGTGAACCGAGTGGCTGGGAGATAGTCCGTGACCCAGCTTCAGCACCGTTACATGATCGCGTTCGCCGCAGGCCGTAACCGCAGCCATGAGGAGGAGAAGTCCGGCGATATGCCGCAGCGGGAGCAATTCTGCCAGTCGCCCGATCGGCACCAATCCTGCCAGCCGCCGCAGCGGGAGCAATTCTGCCAGTCGCCCGATCGGCACCAATCCTGCCAGCCGCCGCAGCGGGAGCAATTCTGCCAGTCGCCCGATCGGCACCAATCCTGCCAGCCGCCGCAGTGGGAGCAGTTCTGCCAGTCGCCCGGTAATTCCACAATATAACTTGCTTATGCTTCTTGCCATAACAGCTAAAATATTTTATGTTGCAACAAATTACCCCTTGTTACCGGCAGTGCCGCTTCTTATCTTCTGGAGGAGGCGGACTGCTTCGCGTACCTTCTCCTCAAGGAGTCCGAAATCACGGTTTTTCAGGATATCTTTCGTAATAAGCCTGGAACCGATGCCTACGCAATAGACACCGGCATTGAACCATCCCGCAAGGTTCTCTTCGGTCGGTTCCACACCGCCTGTGGGCATGAGGCTTGTCCACGGCCTTGGCCCGAGCACAGCCCTGACAAATCCCGGGCCCCCGACCTGCGAGCCGGGAAAGATCTTGACAATTTCGGCACCAAGTCTTTCGGACTCCGATATCTCCGTTACGGAGCCGCAGCCCGGTATCCACAATACCTTGCGCTGGTTGCACAGAAAGGCTACATCTTCATGCAGGGAGGGCGATACTATGAAATTTGCCCCGAGCTGCATATAGAGTACGGCGGTCGGGCCGTCAGTCACCGAACCTGCTCCCGTTATCATTTCAGGGCACTCATCAGCCAGCCTTTTGTTGAGCCATGAAAAAACCTCGTGGGCATAATCCCCGCGATTGGTAAATTCAAATGTTTTAAGGCCACCCCTGTAGCAGGCCTTTGCCACTTCGAGGCAGATTTCGGGATCGGGGTTGTAGAAAACGGGTACAATACCCCCGTTTCTCATTCCTGATACCACTTCTGTTCGTGCAAAACGTGCCATAATATTCAAGATTTATTGACGGTCCGGTGCCGCTAAAATATAAAAAAACCGGGACTACCGCACCACTCCCCTGCAGATTGCCGGTGCGCCCGCCGGGGTTGCACCGGCTGTCGTCCGCGCTTTTCCTGCGGGGGATGGGGACAGGCTGCAGAGCTTGTTGCTGCCGGGCCGCATCGCTTACCCTATCACCCGCCGAACCCTAAATAGTTTTTGGCATTGTGGTAGCAGATGTTGCTCACCATGCTGCCAACCAGATCCATGTCGCCCGGCATCTCACCGTTTTCGATATCCTTTCCCAGCAGGTTGCAAAGTATCCTCCTGAAATAGTCGTGCCTGGGGTATGAGAGGAAACTGCGTGAATCGGTCAGCATCCCCACGAACCGGCTCAGCAGTCCCATATTCGAAAGAGTATTCAGCTGCCTCTCCATCCCGTCCTTCTGGTCAAGGAACCACCATCCGCTGCCGAACTGCATCTTGCCCGGCACCGACCCGTCGTTGAAATTGCCGGCCATTGTCACCATTACCTCGTTATCGCGCGGGTTCAGGTTATAAAGGATTGTTTTTGCAAGCCTGCCCTCCATATCGAGGCGGTTGAAAAACCGCGACATTGGCAGTGCCATCTCAAAATCGCCTATCGAGTCAAAACCCTTGTCCGCTCCAATCTTCCTGAACATCCTGGTAGAGTTGTTCCTCAGGGCACCGACATGGAACTGCTGGGTCCATCCCTTCTCATGATCCATTACTGCAAGGTGGAACAGCATGGCCGATTTGAATTTCCAAATTTTATCAGCCGGAAGCAGCTTTCCTGACCTCACCGAAGCGAATATCTCCCTCACCTCGCTATAGGTGTAATCTTCAGCATAAAAACGGTCCAGTCCGTGATCCGACAACCGGCATCCCTGCTCGTGAAAGAAATCATGCCTTTTACGAAGTGCCGTCATCAGCTCGTCGAATTGCGAAACAGACATGTCTGCTGCCTCTTCGAGCTTATCAATATATTCATTGTAGACTACGGGATCGTCAGCCGCCATCGCCCTGTCGGGCCTCCACGTGGGCAGGACCCGTATCTCAAATCCGTCGTTCGCGGTTTTGATATGGTGTTCCAGGCTGTCGGCCGGGTCGTCGGTGGTGCAGACCAGCTCCACCTTCATGGTGCGCATGATGTTTCTTGCACTGAACCCGGGTGTTGCCAGCATTTCGTTGCACTTTTCGTATATGCCTGCTGCGGTTGCCGGGTTCAGCAGCTCCTTTATCCCGAAGGGCCGCTGCAGCTCCATATGTGTCCAGTGGTAAAGAGGGTTTCGCAGGGTGTGGGGCACTGTCTCGGCCCATTTCATGAACTTGTCGCTGTCAGGTGCGCTGCCGGTGCAGTACTCTTCGGGTATCCCGTTGGCCCTCATGGCACGCCATTTATAATGGTCGCCGTCAAGCCATATTTTTGTCATGTTCTCAAACTGCCTGTCGGCCGCAACCTCTTCAGGCGGCAGGTGGCAGTGGTAATCTATTACCGGCAGGTCCCTGGCATAGTCGTTATACAGCCGTTCAGCCGTTTTGTTATGAAGCATAAAGCTGTCGTCCATAAAGTTCTTCATAGTTTCGGGGTTCTGTATGTTTGATTGTTTTATCCGCATGCAGCCAGTATTTAACAGGCATGCAACCGGCAGGCAGTCCGCAGGTAAAATAATTATTTCCGGAAATCAAAGATCCGCCTGAAATGTCTTTCATATATATTTTCGGTTACCTCCTGTCCGATTATATCCCGGTGCTTTTCGAGCAGCCCGGTGAATTTATTTCCCTTTTCAGCGGCTATTTTGTAGGAGACATGAAGCAGTTGCCTCATATCGGGATTATAGGCGGGGTTCTCCGGGTCGTGCCTGAGCGCAGAGGCAAGGCGGCTGCCGTCCCATGACCTCACCTCCCTTTCAGAAGGCAGCCTGTTGCTGTCAATATCGATGACTGCTTCATAGGGCCCGCATAATTCATCAAACCTGAGCAGGGCCTCACCGTAAATCTCAATCGCCATTGCCAGGGCATCACCACCCGCCATTGCCAGTCCGGTCACCTCCTCCAGCCATGTAGTTCCCGCTGTTTTGACATGAATTCCCTTGTTATGTTTTCTTATAAGCTCCCCCATCACCGGGTAGATGCTGAATTTATCGCTGCCGCTGTGAATGCTCAGCTTCAGGTCCTCCGGAAGTCCGAACTCTTTTATGGCATGGTCTATAACCAGCAGGTCCTGCTCAAACTCGAGGGCAAACTGCCTGATGTCGCCCTGGTAGTCGACTCCTTTATTAAATCTGCCGGTGAATTTGGGGGCAATGGTATCGACCGGGATATTTTCCGAGGCCAGTGCCCCGAGTATAAAGAACAGTTCTGGCGGGGACTGGGGAGCGGCCACTTCATCCATTGAGACTTCGGTAATGAAATTGCCTTTCCCTTTCTTAGATTCGATGTACCTGTATACCTCAGCGGCCTGAAGTGCTGCATAAAGGAATTTCTCTGCTGTTGCCTGCAGCATTCCCCCGGTAAGGTCCATCGGGCGTTCAATACCGGGTATGGTGAGTTTGCCGGCATAGGCTGAGAATTTCTCCATGAACTCGCTGATCTCAGCATCACCGGCTTTTTTACCAATGTAGTCGGCCACGTCGATCGTGAAGAAATCGCAACTGTCAATATACCTGTGAACGTTCGACATATTGATATGGTCGGCATCTGCGAACCATGGCTTTTGCCACTGGCTGTTCCTGACCGCTGCCTCGGCTGCTGCCCTGGTTCCGGAGGGTTCTGATCCCACCGTCAGGTGTTCGCGGTTTGACTTGTTCCATACAGGGGTTATCTCAACTCCCTCGCCGGCTGCAATAATGAAGGCCCTTAGCTGGGCTTCTCCCTGGTGCGCGAACCGGTCGCCTACGCCGAAAGAGTATTTGTTAAGTTGCATGTTGCAGTAATTTAGGTGGTTATAAGGGTTGCTTTTCTGCAGCGAAACGGAACACGGCAGCTTGCACCTATCCATAAAAAATACCGTGTGCGTACACGAAAATACGGATATTTTTTATTACTTTGCAAATACGGGAAGGAAATTGGCTGAAATTTAACATTTGGATCCGCGCACATGGGAGAGACAAAGCACCACATACCGAGGATACGGATCATCGACATTGCCCGGCTGGCAGGAGTGTCGGCCGGAACAGTCGACAGGGTGCTGCATGACCGCGGTGAGGTTTCCCGTGCAACCAGGGAGAAGGTACTCGGGATATTAAGGGAGATGGATTACCAGCCCGATATCCTCGCGAGCACCCTGGCCGCGCGTAAAGCCTTCAGGTTTGGCGCCCTTATGCCCCGAAGCACCGATGACAGTCCCTTCTGGAAGTATCCCCTTTCGG
The DNA here is from genome assembly GCA_007695015.1 of Marinilabiliales bacterium. Taxonomy (NCBI): domain Bacteria; kingdom Pseudomonadati; phylum Bacteroidota; class Bacteroidia; order Marinilabiliales; species Marinilabiliales bacterium. The sequence goes on along the minus strand of REEN01000050.1, from coordinate 15,608 downwards.
GGATAGAAGAGGGATTGCGTGAAATTGCCTATTTCGGGGTGGAAGCGGACAGCTATTTCTTTGACCATGCGAGCAGGGAGGAGTTCCTTTCGAAGGGCCGCGAAATGCTTGGGGGCAACTACCAGGGGGTGATCATCGCACCGGTTTTCACCGAGGAGGCCGCGGTCCTGCTGGAGGAGTGCGCCGGGGCCGGAGTGCCCGTGGTGCTTGTAAATGCTGATATCTGCGACGGCTCCTGCATCTCATTCGTCGGACAGGAATCAGGGCAGAGCGGGGTGGTGGCGGCAAGGCTGATGCATTTCGGACTGGGCAACGAAAGCCGGTTGATGGTAGTCAATTTTACCAGGGAAAAGGGTAACCGCGATCACATACTGAAAAGGGAAGAGGGGTTCAGGAGATACTACGCCGGCATCCTGCCGGAAGCTCAAAAAAGTTTGGTGCAGTTGAATATTCCCGAAACCAACGGAACAAATGCAGAAAGAATTCTTGAGGAAGCCATTTTATCATCTCCCGTCGGCATAAGAGGAATATTCGTCACCAATTCAAGGGTGTTCAGGGTGGCGAGGTTCCTCGAGAAGAAGGGCGCTGAAGATATCGTGCTTATAGGCTATGACCTGCTCGATGAGAACAAGGAGTTCCTCCGGAAGGGGGTCATCGATTTCCTGATAAGCCAGAAACCCCGTGAGCAGGGATACAGGAGCATGATGACCCTTTACCGTCACGTGGTGCTGAGGCAGGAGGTGGAGCGTAGCCAGTACCTCCCGGTAGACATAATAACCAGGGAAAATCTTGAACATTATACATATACTTAACAGTCACATCATGAACAATACAGGCTTTGAAGATCTGAAAGGAAGGGTTTGCATAATAACGGGCGGCGCCGGGGTGCTGGGCGCAGCAATGGCAACCGCCATGTGCAGGGCGGGGGTAAAGACAGTGGTGGCAGACATGAACGAACAGGCGGCAAAGGATCTGGCCGCCAGGCTTCACAATGAATACGGCACCGAAACCATGGGCCTTGAGGTCAATGTCCTGGATAAGTCCGCTCTCCATGAGGCAAAAGATACGGTGATAGGGCGTTTTGGCAGGATCGATGCGCTTGTGAACGCCGCGGGCGGCAATTCGCCGAAAGCCACCACCAAAGTGGAGCAGATAGAGCCGGGAAGCGGCAATGATATATCAGACAATTTTTTCGGACTTGATACGGAAAGCTTCAGGCAGGTTTTCGACCTGAACTTCATGGGTACGCTGCTGCCCACCATGATATTCGGCAATGTGATGACTGACAGGGGCAGGGGGGTGATCATCAACATATCGTCGATGAACTCCATCAGGCCCCTGACAAAGATACCCGCCTACTCGGCGGCAAAAGCGTCGGTAAACAATTTCACCCAATGGCTGGCGGTCCATTTCGGCAAGACAGGTGTGCGTGTGAACGCCATTGCACCGGGGTTCTTTTTGACAGACCAGAACAGGTTCCTGCTTACCGACAAGGGCACGGGTGAGCTTACCCCGAGGGGGAAAAGGATAATTGAGAACACCCCAACCGGTAAATTCGGCAAACCTGAGGATGTGCAGGGGGTCATTCTCTTTCTGCTCTCTGATAGCTCATCATTCATCAATGGTGTGGTGCTGCCTGTCGACGGGGGCTACAGCGCTTTCGGGGGAGTGTAGCAGTGACAGAAGCGAAGCTGATAATGAAATGTCAGAAACTAAAATAAACAGGTATGGGTAAAAATGTTATCGTAGCACAGTCCGGCGGACCCTCGCCGGTAATCAACAACTCGCTCAGGGGAATAGTGGAAACGTGCCGCATGTTCCCGAAAGAGTTTGGAAAGGTTTATGCAGGCTGGCACGGTATTGAGGGGGTCCTGAAAGAGGAGCTTCTCGACCTGTCATCGCAGCCGCAGGAGGAGATATCGCTGCTTCGTACCACCCCGGCCGCAGGCAGCATCGGCACATGCCGCTACAAGCTGAAGGACGGCCAGGAACAGGATTTCGACAGGGTGATCGAGGTGTTCAGGACACACGATATCGGGTACTTCTTTTATATCGGGGGCAACGACTCCCAGCACACCGCTTTCAGGGTAAGCGAGCTTGCCAGGGAGCGCGGCATGAAGCTGGTGGCCACCGGCGTTCCCAAGACAATAGACAATGACGTGGGCGACAGCGAATTCAAGCTGATAGACCACACCCCCGGCTACGGCAGCGTGGCCCGTTACTGGTCGCATATAATCCAGAACGCCAACGAAGAGAACATGGGCTCGTCGCCCGCCGACCCGGTGCTGGTGATACAGGCCATGGGCAGGAAGATAGGGTTCATACCCGCCGCCGCCAGGCTTGCCGATCCCGACAGGAAGATGCCCCTGCAGATCTACATGACCGAGTCGGGCGTCACCCTTGAGCAGATGGCCGACAATGTGAACGACCGGCTCAAAAAGGACGGCCGTTGCATCGTGGTGGTGAGCGAGGGGTTTGACGTGGGCGACATTGGTGGGGTGAAAGATGCGTTCGGGCACACCTCTTTCGGCTCAAGCAAGGTTTCCGTTTACCAGAGCGTTGTCAATTACCTGAACGGTAAGGGACTGAAGGCCAGGGGTGCGGCGCGGGGACAGGTCATGGGTACCGACCAGCGCGACACCATGGTATATGCCTCGACAGTCGACCTTGAAGAGGCCTACAAGGTTGGGCAGAAGGCGGTCGACATTGCAATGAACGACGGTAACGGCTGGATGGCGACCATACTGAGGGAGCCCGGGATTATCTACAACGTGAGGTACGACAAGGTGCCGCTCGAAAAGGTGGCCCTCAGCGAAAGGTTCTTCCCTAAGCAGTGGATAGCCCCCGGCGGCATTGACGTTACCGACGAATTCGTGAGCTATGCCCGTCCCCTCATTGGCGAGGACTGGGTGTCGGTGCCGCTAATCGGCGGTATTCAGCGTTTCGCAAAGCTGCTGCCCCTGTTCGCGAAGAAGCGCCTGCCCTCCTACGTGCCCGAGGCTTACTGATGCTGAATGGCCAGGCAGGTATTAATGTTTTCGCTTTCGCGGAAAAGAACGGCTTCGGGGAGCCAGTGGACGCAACATAGGCGATTGCACGGTGCAAGGCAGATGATCCCTGAAGCGGGTTGCAGATACGATAATAACTAAAATAAGGGTTAAACAAATAATCAGAATTATGTCACAATCAACAGATTTACAGGATCAGTTAAGAAATCTTACTCCCAAAAAGGAGTTCTTTATCGGTATAGACTCAGACGGATGCGTGTTCGACACTATGGAGATCAAGCAGAAGGAGTGTTTCTGTCCCAATTTCATCAAATTCTACAACCTGCAGCGGGTCTCGAAGTATGCGCGGGAAACCTGGGAATTTGTGAACCTGTACTCCAAGACAAGGGGCGTTAACAGGTTCAAGGCGCTGCTCGAGGCGGTCAGCCTGCTGGGTGAGAGGAAGGAGGTGAAGGCACGAAAGGCTGCAATGCCCGACATGAGCGCACTGGCTGAGTGGGTGGCAAAGGAGACCAAGCTGGGCAACCCGGCGCTCGAGAGCTACGCGGCCCGGGTTAACGATCCCCGCATAGACCTGGCCCTGGAGTGGTCAAAAAAGGTCAACCACGATATAGCCGGAATGGTATTCGGTATAGCCCCTTTCCCGCTGGTTGAGGAGTCGCTCGAAAAGCTCACTGCAAAAGCCGATTCGATAGTTGTTTCGCAAACGCCTGTCGAGGCGCTGACAAGGGAGTGGGAGGAGAACGGCATTGACAAGTATGTGCATATGATAGCGGGACAGGAGTACGGTACCAAGACCGAGCACCTGGCGCTTGCTGCAAAGGGCAAGTATCCCGAAAACAAGATCCTGATGATAGGCGATGCACCCGGCGATTACAAGGCGGCCGCCTCCAACGGGGTTCTGTTCTTCCCGGTGAATCCCGGACATGAGGAGGAGTCATGGGACAGGTTCTTCAACGAGGCGCTCGAAAGGTTCTTTAACGGCACCTACCAGGGCGATTATGAGAAGGCGCTGATAGAGGAGTTCGACTCCTACCTGCCTGAAAAACCGGCATGGTGACGATACTATGCATGATGCTGTCCGTTGCCGCCCCGGGAGCGAAAGCAGGGCAGGCCCAGGCCGGCTGTTAAAGTCCGAAATCCGGTATCCGGGATTCAGTATTCGGTAACCCGGCATGCGGGATCCGGGCCTGCGGGCATCATGCAGGAAGTGATACAACATTGAAAATGACAATATTATGCTCTATTTTGCAAGCGGTTCAGAAGATGATGTGCTGACCTCATCCGACCTGAGGGAGGGGCTGAATGAGGCTCTTGGCCGGCTTGGCAGCAGGAGGAAGGTGCTTGCACTGCCGCCCGACTATACCCGTTTCCACTCAAGGGCCGGCGAGCTGACGGCCATGGTCGGCGACTATTACGGCAGGACGCTGACCGATATCCTTCCCGCGCTGGGAACCCATTTCCCGATGACCGGCGAGGAGCTGGATAAGATGTACCCAGGCGTGCCGCATTCGCTCTTCAGGGTTCACCGGTGGCGCACCGATGTGGTTACGCTGGGCGAGGTGCCGGGCAGCTTCGTGAGCGAAGTGTCGGAGGGAAGGGTTGACTATCCCTGGCCGGCACAGGTCAACCGCCTGGTGGCTCACGGGGGGCATGACCTGGTATTGTCGATCGGACAGGTGGTGCCGCACGAGGTTACGGGTATGGCCAACTACAACAAGAACGTGCTTGTGGGCACCGGCGGGGCAGAAGGCATCAACAAGAGCCATTTCCTTGGAGCCGCCTATGGCATGGAGAGAATGATGGGCCGGGCCGATACGCCCGTGAGAAAGGTGCTTAACTACGCTTCTGAAAATTTTGCAGGCCATCTTCCCATTGTCTATGTGCTGACGGTGGTAGGACCGGGAAAAAAGGGGGGACTTGTAACGAGGGGGCTCTTCATAGGCGATGACCACGAGTGCTTCTACCGCGCGGCGGAGCTCTCGCTAAAGGTAAACTTCACCATGGTCGGCAAACCTTTGCAGAAGGTGGTGGTATACCTTGACCCTGACGAGTTCAAAAGCACCTGGCTGGGCAACAAGAGCATATACCGCACCCGCATGGCCATTGCCGACGGCGGCGAGCTGACAGTGCTGGCGCCGGGGCTCAGGCAGTTCGGCGAAGACGGGGAGATAGACCGGCTCATAAGGCGTTACGGCTACCTTACAACCCCTGAGATACTAAAGCTGGTTGATGATAAAAAGGAGCTGAGGGGCAACCTGAGCGCCGCTGCACACCTTATTCACGGGTCGCATGAGAACAGGTTCACAATAACATACTGTCCGGGACACCTGGGCCGGCAGGAGATCGAATCGGTAAATTACCGGTACGGCAACCTTGAAGAGATGATGAGAAAGTATGATCCCGGGCGGCTTAAAGAGGGGTACAATACCCTGCCTGACGGCGAAGAGCTGTACTATATTTCCAACCCGGCACTCGGACTATGGGCATCGGCCGGCAGGTTTAAGGATGAGTAGCAATTGATGAACGGGTCTTCCCCGGGGAGACGTTGTAAAGATAACATGTGCAAGTCAATGATCTGGTTATGATAAAAATAGTGGCCGACAACAAGATACCCTTCCTTAAGGGGGTGCTTGAAAAATATGCCAGGGTCGTTTATTTCCCCGGAAGGGAAATATCACGACAACACCTGGCCGATGCTGATGCGCTGATTGTGCGGACCCGCACCAGGTGCAACGAACGGCTCCTGGAAGGCACTCCCGTAAAGTATATTGCCACGGCCACCATCGGGCACGACCATATTGACGGGGACTACTGCAGAGCCAGGGGCATATCGTGGAGCAACGCGCCGGGCTGCAACTCTGGGTCGGTAATGCAATACCTCGCTTCGGCGCTGGCATATATTTCGGAAAAGAGTGGCAGGGGGTTCGGCGACTTTACCATCGGTGTAGTCGGGGTGGGCCATGTTGGCAGGAAGGTTGAAAGGCTTGCCCGTACGCTGGGAATGAATGTATTGCTTAATGATCCGCCAAGGGCAAGGGAAGAAGGGGGTGCCGGTTTTGAACCGCTCGACAGGCTTATCAGGGCCTCCGATATTGTTACGATGCATGTGCCGCTTAACCGTGAAGGGATCGACAAAACATTCCATATGGCTGACGGACCCTTTTTTGAGAAGATGAAGCGGGGAGGCTGGTTTATAAACACTTCGAGGGGGGAGGTAATGAATACGCTGGCGCTCACCGGCGCAATGGAAAGCGGCAGGCTGGCGGGAACGGTTATCGATGTATGGGAAAATGAACCCTGGATTGACCGCGATCTTCTTTCACTGACGGATATTGCAACACCGCATATAGCGGGATATTCGCTCGACGGCAAGGCCAATGGCACCGCTCAGAGCGTGAGGGCGGTGAGTGAATTTTTCGGGCTGGGTATCGTGGACTGGTACCCGGAGGTGCCGGAACCCGCCGATCCGGTGGTTCGCATTGCCCTTGGCACCGGGGATGCCATGGGAGCCGGAGTTTTAATTGGTGCCGGGGCGAACGGGGGTGGCGCGGTAATATCAGACATTGATAAGCTGACCGGCAGGCTTTTTTTGCATACTTATGATATAGTGGCGGACAGCAACAGGCTGAAGGAGGCGCCTGACGATTTTGAGCGGTTCAGGGACGATTACCCGCCACGCAGGGAGTTCGGGGCCTACACCGTGCAGGTGTCCGGCGGTGATGGCGGCATCGGGAAAACGCTGCGGGAACTGGGGTTCAGGTTGTGACCCTCTCCCCGTTTTCCCGGGGGCGATCCCGGGGAGGGTATCCTCATCAGCCTCCGGCAGTTACAATAACAGAACAGATGTCAGACAAACGGAAATATTAACCTAAACATTACAATATGAAGGAAAAAGCAGATATCGGACTGGTGGGACTCGCCGTCATGGGCGAGAACCTCGTTTTGAACATGGAAAGCAAAGGTTTTACTGTGGCGGTCTACAACAGGACAACCGACAAGGTCGACCGCTTTGTCGAAGGCCGGGGGAAGGACAAGAACATTATCGGCACACGCAGTCTCCAGGAGCTGGTTGACTCGCTTGAGAAACCGCGCAAGATCATGCTGATGGTAAAGGCAGGCAAGCCGGTCGACGATTTTATCGGGCAGATAATACCCTACCTTGATAAGGGCGATGTGCTTATTGACGGGGGCAACTCCCATTTTCCCGATACCAACCGGCGTACCGCCTACCTTGAGAACAAGGGGTTTCTCTACATCGGCACCGGTGTGTCGGGCGGTGAGGAGGGAGCGCTTAAGGGCCCCTCAATAATGCCGGGCGGCTCCAGGGCGGCATGGCCGCTTGTGAAGGATATCTTCCAGTCCATCGCTGCCAGGGTGGCAGATGGAACGCCCTGCTGTGACTGGGTGGGCGAGGATGGCGCGGGTCACTTTGTGAAGATGGTGCACAACGGCATCGAGTACGGCGACATGCAGCTTATCTGCGAGGCCTACCATATCATGAAGGAGGTGCTGGGCATGAGCGCCGGCGAGATGCACGAAGTGTTCAAGGCCTGGAATGAAGGGGAGCTGGACAGCTACCTGATAGAGATCACCCGTGATATCCTGGCATATAAGGATGAGGATGGCGAGCCAATGGTAGACAAGATACTCGATACGGCGGGACAGAAGGGGACCGGGAAGTGGACCGGCATCACGGCGCTTGAGCTGGGAGTGCCGCTTACACTTATAGGCGAGTCGGTCTTCTCGAGGTGCCTCTCGGCCCAGAAGAACGAGAGGATCGGGGCTTCAAAGATCCTCAAGGGGCCGGAGCCCGTTTTTACGGGCGACCGTGTGGAGTTTGTGGAGGACCTGAGGCAGGCGCTCTACGCCTCGAAGATGGTTTCGTACGCTCAGGGCTACGTGCTGATGCGCGAAGCTGCACAGGAATATGGCTGGGATCTCAACTACGGGGGAATCGCCATGATGTGGAGGGGAGGCTGTATTATCCGTTCGGTATTCCTTGGCAAGATCAAGGAGGCATTCGATAATGATCCTCATCTGAAGAACCTGCTGCTAGACCCGTTCTTCAAAGAGACTGTCCATCGTGCACAGGACAGCTGGCGAAAGGTGGTTGCCACGGCAGTCAGCAATGGAATACCTGTGCCCGCACTCAGCTCTGCCCTTTGCTATTACGACGGATACAGGTGCGAAAGGCTGCCTGCCAACCTTCTGCAGGCGCAGCGCGACTACTTCGGTGCGCATACCTATGAGAGGATTGACAAGCCGGGGGGTGAGTTTTTCCATACCAACTGGACCGGCAGGGGAGGCACAACAGCATCGTCAACCTATAATGTCTGATAACAGGAGGCCTGGCCCGGGTAATGCCGGGCGGTGCAAATATACTGGCAGGCAATCAGCAGATTATGATTAATCAGGGCAATAAACCTCTACCCGGTACGGCCATTTGCGTAAAATGTTATAAATTTACGCCGGTTTAGTGGAGACGTTTTTTATAATAACTTCAATATTAATGTTATGTCTGAAAAAATCTTAAACAGGGTGAAACCCGGTGTCGTAACCGGCGATGATGTAAAAACGGTTTTCAGCATTGCGAAGGCAGGGAATTATGCTTTGCCCGCTGTAAACGTTGTAAGTACCAACTCGGTGAATGCCGTTCTTGAGGCGGCAAAGGAGGTCAACTCTCCTGTCATTATCCAGTTCTCCAACGGAGGAGCCTCATTTTTTGCAGGCAAGGGGATTTCGAATGAGGAAGAGCAGGCTGCCATAGCCGGAGCCATATCGGGTGCAAAGCACATACACCATATGTCAGAGCTTTACGGTGTTCCCGTAATCCTTCATACCGACCATGCAGCAAGAAAACTTCTGCCGTGGATCGACGGACTGCTCGATTATGGAGAGAGGCACTTCCAGAGGTACGGAAAACCACTTTACAGTTCACACATGCTTGACCTTTCGGAGGAACCTCTTGAAGAGAACATCGAAACATGCAAGCAGTACCTCGAGCGCATGACCAAAATGGGCATGACCCTCGAGATAGAGCTTGGTGTGACGGGCGGCGAAGAAGACGGTGTTGACAATACCGGTATCGACAGTTCCCTGCTTTACACACAACCCGAGGAGGTTGAGTATGCTTATGCCGAGCTCATCAAGGTAAGTCGCAATTTCACCGTTGCCGCATCGTTCGGAAATGTACACGGTGTTTACAAGCCGGGTAACGTGAAGCTTACTCCCAAGATCCTGCTGAACTCGCAGAAGCATATCCAGGAGAAGCACGGAACAGGCCCCAATCCGGTCGACTTCGTGTTCCACGGAGGGTCCGGCTCGAGCCAGGAAGAGATCAGGGAGGCGATAGGCTACGGTGTTATCAAGATGAACATCGACACCGATACCCAGTGGGCATTCTGGGATGGCATTCGCGGGTACGAGGCCAAAAACCGCGATTACCTGCAGGGCCAGATCGGCAACCCCGAGGGAGAAGACAAGCCGAACAAGAAGAAGTACGATCCGCGTGTCTGGCTGCGTGAAGGAGAGAAGGCCATGGTCGAAAGGCTGAAGGTTGCCTTCGACGACCTGAACTGTGTAAACAAGCTGTAGATCTGCATCAGGCTGCTCATGCAGTCGTTGCCATGCGAACAGTCTGCGTTGCCGAAACAGGAACATATGCGGCTGGGAGTTATAAAGCCGGGGCATTTGCTGCCCCGGCTGATAGATCAAAACTGGTTTACCAGGGCGTCAATGTTAGTTATGTTGCTTATGTAAAGGGGGAATATCCCGATATTGAGGTTATTATTAACTTTAAGTACTCTTTTCTTTCCGAAAGAATCCGTTACGGTGCATTCACCCAGGTTCAGTGGCAGCACTGTATCATCTTCAAGACTCCAAACGGCTAATAACTTTTCGCCGTCTCTTTCCCAAAGATATCCCCAAATCTTTTCATTATCCTTGAATATTAACCGGGGTACCTTAACCGTCTCAACACCATTAAGCTGCCTGACCAGGGTCGAATAGGAGAACCAGGAAGGGCGGATCGAATTGTCATTACGAAGGAACCCTGCACCTGCATGCTGGGTGCCATGGGACCCTCTTTCCCTGTATATGAATACTTTGTCTATTCCTGCTGCAAATGCGATCATAGCTACCCTGGGCAGTTTGGCTGCCTGGTATCGCTCATCCAGGCCAATCGGGCCGTCAACATCATAGCCTGTTTCAGTCAGCCATATCGGATGATTACCCGGTTTGACCCTGTCCCACCAGGAAACAAGCTCCCTTAGATGGTCTTCATAGGTTTTGTCACCCGGGTCAGGGTCTGCCCCGCGCTCAACATTGTAATCGACTGTTGAAATCTCAGGATCAGCTTTCCCGCTGTAAAAATGTACGTTCAGTATATCGGCAAAATCCACAGGTGTCTTACCGTCGCTATAACGGTATGTCTCCATTTGCCCGATATTGTCTTCAAGATGTATGCCTGCCCAGCCGCAGCTGGTCACAAGAATGCCCGGATCGGCCTTTTTGGCAGCCTCGGCTCCTATCCTGAATATCTCGAAAAAATCCTCTATGGTGCCTACCCAGGGCCCCCAGGCCTCGGCATTCAGGTTTGGCTCATTCCACAGTTCAATCACACGGAGCAGGTCCATACCGCTAACCTTATCATTTGTCAGCAGTTTATCTGCCGGGTGCTGTTTTGACCCGTACCTGGCAACAATCTGGAAAATAGCTGTTCCGTAATCTTTAAAATCTTCCGGCGGGAAACCCAGCGAGTTATTATGGCCTGGAGGAGCTGTCGTGGCCCAGTCGGGAGTCTGAAACACATACGGGAGATAATTCAGATTATACTCCTCCGTATACTCTTTTATGATCCTGTCCTGATCAACGTACCACGGCGGGACACTGCCGTCAAAGAAGAACTTATCCTTTTCAGGCGATATAAATGCCCACTTCAGGTTTTCAAAACGTACCCAGCCAAGGCCCATTTTATTATGGTACTCCGCCAGATCCGGTGTGCTTGCGTTTACACCAAAGCGGGAGTCTGAGGTAACATTTTCCAGCTTCGCAGGCATGATGAAGTGGTTTTTGTAGAGCAACTGTGTGATCTCCGGTGATGAAACCCTGAAAGCGGCAAAATAAGCACCTGTCGATAATTTAAGGCTCTCAACAGGCGAAAGGATCACAGTACTACCAGGATCGACGGTCACCGATATTATCCCTTCAGCTAGTTCATATCCTACAAGAGGTATACCCAATGTGCCTTCATCATCAGGCCCTGAAACGGGCAGGGGCGGTTTTTCATTAAACAGAAAGCTGTCCTCCTGTATAGAAAATTTAACATCAAATGAGACTGCCAGATCACTACTATTCGTAATTGTAATTTCTGTTTTAAAGAGGGTGTTGTTTTCTCCCCAGTCATTATCACATAATTCTATTACAACCGGGGGAGCAGTGCCGGTTTTATTTGTTGTATGTTCATTGCAGATAGCGCTTCCTGTAAATAAAATGATTAAAGAGAGGATGAATATCTTTGGCATTGCATTCAGAGTTGTTTGTTCGTAAATTGGTATAATACCTCTACCCTCTAAGTTTGAAATAACAAATACCATTTGATACTTCAGGGGTTACATTAGATTATGCCATTACAGCATAAAGATGATTAAAAGCCATATTATTTCAAAACAGGAAGAGTTAAAACCTGTTTAGTGCCAAAATAAAAAGTACCTTTGCGATCATTTTTTAAAATTAAGGTTACGGATATAAAATGCAGGATATAAGAAATATAGCAATTATTGCCCATGTTGATCACGGCAAAACTACACTGGTCGACAGAATTCTTCACCAGGTAAAGCTTTTCAGGGAGAACCAGGATATGGGAGACCTGATACTTGACTCGAACGATCTGGAAAGGGAAAGAGGGATAACAATTCTTTCAAAAAATGTATCGGTCAGGTATAAAGGCAGCAAGATCAACATTATCGATACACCCGGCCACTCAGATTTCGGCGGAGAGGTTGAGAGAGTGCTAAATATGGCTGATGCCGTACTGCTGCTGGTCGATGCCTTTGAGGGCCCGATGCCCCAGACCCGCTTTGTATTGCAAAAGGCGCTGGAGCTGAACCTTAAACCGATCGTGGTGATCAACAAGGTTGACAAGCCAAATTGCCACCCCGATGATGTTCTTGAGGCTGTTTATGAGCTGATGTTCAGTCTTGATGCTACAGAGGAGCAGCTTGAGTTTCCCGCTGTTTTCGGTTCATCAAAAGAGGGGTGGATGTCGGGCGACTGGCGGGTGCCGGGCAACGATATAATTTTCCTGCTTGACACAATTCTCGATTATGTCAAACCACCTGAATACCGGCCCGGGAAACTCCAGATGCAGGTCAGTTCCATCGATTATTCATCATACCTTGGACGAATAGGGGTGGGAAGGATCAGCCAGGGTAAAATCAGGGCGGGAATGCAGGTCTCTGTTGTAAAAGCTGACGGGTCAATCACTAAATCTGTTGTAAAGGAGCTTTATCTTTTTGAAGGATTATCCAAGGAGAAGGTAAAACATGAAGTCGGGTCAGGTGAGATTTGTGCAGTTCTTGGTGTGGAAAATATTGACATTGGAGATACAATATCAGATTTCGACGAACCTGAAGGATTGCCGGTAATCAATATCGACAAGCCTACCATGAGCATGATCTTCACGATCAACAATTCACCTTTCTACGGCAAGGAGGGGATATATGTAACATCAAGGCACCTGCGGGAGAGACTGTACCTGGAGACGGAAAAGAACCTTGCAATGAAGGTTGAGGAGACCGGTTCACCGGAGAAACTGACAGTATACGGAAGGGGCATACTGCATCTCTCCATCCTGATTGAGACAATGCGCAGGGAGGGTTATGAATTTCAGCTTGGGCAACCCAAAGTAATTCTCAGGGAGATCGATGGAATTACACACGAACCTGTGGAGGCGCTGACCGTGCTGGTTCCGGAAGAGCATCAGGGGAAGGTGATCGAGATAGTAACCCGGCGAAGGGGAGATATTGTAAATATAATACCTAAGAATGACCGTGTTGTGCTGGAGTTTGATATACCTGCGCGGGGACTGATAGGGTTGACCAATGCTGTGCTTACACTGACCGAAGGTGAGGCTGTCATGGCCCACCGGTTTAAAGCCTATGAGCCATGGAAAGGAGAGATCAGCGGCCGCCGTAACGGGGCGCTTATTTCAATGGAAACCGGCACGGCCATAGCATACTCAATTGATAAGCTGCAGGACAGGGGCAGGTTCTTTGTCGATCCCGGTGAGCCGATCTATACCGGACAGGTAATTGGCGAAAATACCAGGCAGGATGACCTGGTGATTAATGTGACAAAAACCAAAAAGCTTACCAATATAAGGGCTTCCGGATCAGATGATAAAGCATCGATCACACCTGCCACTAAATTCTCTCTTGAGGAGGCGATGGAGTACATCCGCGAAGATGAATATGTTGAGGTAACCCCAAAGTCCATCCGGCTCAGGAAGATATTTCTCGATGAGAACGAAAGGAAGCGCATGAGCAAAAACTGAAGATCCGGCACAGTTTAGAATACAGGGATAAATGCAGAAGATATATCATTAAGTACCTGACCAGGATAATACTCATCATATTACAATACCAATGAAACCCTCATGGTACTTCGTAACACAAAATAGCATGAATGTCACATCTGGATTACATCTATAAATGAAAAGTCAATTGCATGTGAGATCGACCGAAGGTCAATAAAGCATGATTGCGCCGTGCAAGTTCGTGAGGTGAGGATTTAAAGGCAAACTAAATTATAACTAAAATTTAAATTCTAAAGAGCTATTTAAAAATTTTTAAGTGTAAAAAAAACAAGAACCGGATTATCATCTTCATTTATTTCATCGGAAAACTTTCTGATATTATCAGGAATTTCTGCTAATAAATCCGGATTTTCTCTCCAGCTGTCCATAGACCTGACGATTTGATGTGCTTCAATATATCCTGCAAAGGTGTCACCATAAATATGTGTTATGCGAGTTGGAAGGCCAAGTGCATAGTTCATTGAATTACTGTAATATTTACTGCAAATGAGTGTACCGGATTCCTTTGAATAAAAAAGGGGATAATTCTGAGCTTTATATCTTAATTCCGTGTAAAGAATTTTATCAGTTTCGAAAACGGGGCTATCAATATGCATATAGTCACTTTCCCTGGATGAGTATTTCTTAACAAATTCATTTATTGATAAATTTTTGATGGCGTCTTCTGGCATTTTACGTTTACCAACATCAATATAATATTTCTTTTGCATTCCATCGATGTTGACAGAATAAATAAAATAATCAAAGGATGGATTATAGATTAGCTTATCTTTAAATTTGGTTACGGTTGCCCTGGAATTAGCAAATTTTTTTGATTCAGCATCATAGTAATCTGCTTTGCCGGTAATTACCCAGTCGGATTCTGTGAAAATCAATTTATAATCACTTATTTCCTTTCGATGAAAATTGTCACGGGCAGCAATATCACAGATAAATTTATCTTTTCCGTAGGAAGTACAGCGGTTTATTCTCAGGCCTAATCTTTCATCCTTTATAAAGTTGCCATTGAGATCATAGTACATGATTTTACTTGTTCGGTCATCATGAACAAGGACCATTTCATTAATAATCTGAAAAGAATGGGGAGTTGTATATTCGCCAGGACCTCTTCCGTTGCTTCCAATTTGTTTAATGAACTTGCCATTGGAGTCAAATTTTAATACTCTTTTTCCGAACTTATCCAATATAAACAGAAAATCCTGGAAAAGTATAACCTCCTCAACATATTCAATTAAACTTAAGTTGTTGGTTTCCAGTGGCACATACCAGATGCTGTCTAGCAAATGATCCAGCACAAACCCTTCCGAGTGCTCGAAGAGTTCCGGTATTTGTATTGTAATAATATCCTCGTTTTCCAACATCGGTATGTCTTTAAGAGTTGAAGATATTAAGTTCTTTTCTGTCTGGAATTTTTCATCCATATAATTTGTGCGGGATTTACATCCACCGAAAATAATTCCTAAAAGAATCATCCCAAAACCAATAATTCCTATTTTTTTCATTATTCTATTATTAAATATATCATTCGTGCCTACGATTTGAATTGATTATAATAGCCTGCAAATATGCATGCTGGCAATGAATCAGGGAAAATGTTTATTTCAGTTGTAAAAGTATACCACCATTTCATTTAAAGGGATACTATTTTAAGGATTTCATCTATTGATTTTCAATAGATGAAATCCTGTTAAAATCTTTCTGACTTACTTGTTAACCAACACAATCAGACATGCAAAACCACCAACCATCAATACAGTTTTTTACCTTGCCTTCATATGTCACTGTTTCAGTTGATGTAATGTAGCTTCCAGTAATCGGACAATAAACTGTAACAGTTGTTGTCAATTGATAAGTACACGGAGTTTGAGTATACTCAGCTTTCCATAAAAGCCCACCACCACCGCTTTCCCCATCCGCCTGCGCCATAACAGAAATATCCGCCAGTGACAAATCCATGTTTTGATCGTTTTGTGCCATATGCACGTTAATAATTGAACCTGCTG
>REEN01000049.1 GCA_007695015.1 Marinilabiliales bacterium | reverse complement strand
TCGGCAGAAGCCTGGCACAGATCAATCCACGCCGGTTCGGGCAGCATTTACCGGAGCCACTCACCCAAGGGGAACGGATACTCGGTGCGCTGTATCAGAGATTGAGATCTTACCTGATCCCGGTTCACAACCACTGGCAGCATGTCTGACTTTCCCGGGACTGCATCAATACTTATCAGAAAGGCTTACCAGTTAGATATCGAGGACTTCCTTCAGAAGGGTATAGCCTGAGCGGCTTACGGGGACCCTGAACGGCCCTTTAAGAACCACGACCCATGAGCTTTTGCCGTATGGCTCTATCTTTTCGATCAGTCCGGCCTTTACTATATACGACCTGTGCACCCTTATAAACTCATCGCCCGGCAAATGGTTGTCAAAAAACTTCATGGTCTTCTGCTTTATGAACCTGCCGGTTTCGGTGTATATCATCACATAATCATCGAGAGCCTCTATATAGGCTATCTGTTCGACAGGTATCACCCTTATCCTGCCCCCGCTCCTGACCACCACGCGCGAGATGATGCCGGCTGACTTATCGAGGTGGCTCTTAAGCTGTTCAATAACAGGCTTATTCTTTTCACCCAGCCTCTTTACCGCCTTCCCGACGGCCTCCCTGAACCTCTCTTCCGAAAAGGGTTTCAGGAGGTAATCAACCGCATTTATCTCAAAGGCCCTGATAGCATATTGATCATAAGCGGTGGTGAAAATTATCTCAGGAGCATCGTCAAGAAGTTCAAGCATCTCGAAGCCGGTCAGCTTCGGCATCTGCACATCAAGAAAAACCAGGTCGGGTTTAAGCTCCCTGACAGCCTTCAGGGCTGAGAAACCGTCTGCAAACTCTCCGGCCACTTCAATACCCGGATAGCTTTTGAGGTACTCTGTAAGGATACTCCTGGCAAGCTCCTCGTCATCAACTATCAACGCTTTTATCCTCATTATTTGGTATAAACAGGTTTGCAACAAACATTCCGTCCTCCTTCCGCGAAAGCAAAAGGTCATCCCTGCCGTAAAAAAGCCTCATCCTTTCCCGCACATTTTTTAGTCCGATACCGGCCCCGCTCCTTGCAGGGCTCCCGCTGTCAAAATCATTTGAGATACGGATGGCAAGCATGTCTCCTTCTATACGGCACTTCATACTGATGGTTACCGTTCCTGTGCTTTCGTAAACCCCGTGTTTGATCGCATTTTCAACCAAAGGCTGGAGTATAAGATAAGGTACCGGCCGGTTTTCGCATCCCTCGCCCGTATCTATCTCAAATTTCATCCTGCTGCCGAAGCGTACCTTTTCGATCTCAAGGTACCTTTGTACATTGGCAATCTCATCCTTCAGCGGGTTAATCTCACTATCGGCCAGCTTCAGGGAATACCTGAGGAACTCCGAAAGCCTGATGATCATCTCCCTTGCAGCAGCAGGATCACTGAGTGTAAGGGCACTGGCAGAATTGAGAGCGTTGAACATAAAGTGCGGGTTGATCTGTGATTTGAGCATGTTCAGCTCAGCCTCCTTTACCATTGTCTCGAGTCTTGCCTCGTTCCCGGCCTTTTCGGCCAGGTTGCGGGAGTAGACTATCAGGTAATAAACCAGCAAAACCATCACGTACAGAAGAACCCCAAAAACAACGCGGTAAGGCACCGATCCGGCCACTGACCTGATAACCGCCTCATCGTCAAAGAAGAGCTGCCTCATTATAAGGTAGCCCGATGCCAACCAGACACCAACAACCACGATACCCAGGGCTGTGAAGTTGAGGTAAACCGTAACAGTTCTGCGCCCGCTAAGCGGCATGTACCTTACCGGGTACCACATCAGCAGTCCGGTCACCGAAAAGATGAGGTTGAAAACAATGCTGTCGGCCAGCGCCGGGCCTTTATCCAGATTGAAATAATAAACAAGCACACCTGCCTGGACAGCCATTATGAATATCCAGGCAAGTGCGTACAGCAAGAGATTTTTCCTGTTCAGCAGGATCGGGTGCATCTGCTATCAATTAAAGTTGATCAGTTGCCAGACAAAGTTAATCAGTTACCGGGCCGGGCAAATCAGCTTTCAGTTAAAATTGACCAGTTACCGGGCCGGGCAAATCAGCTTTCAGTTAAAATTGACCAGCTCTCCTCCCCCAAATATAGCTACTCCTTTTATAATAAGGGTGCGCGAAGGATCCCTTGTTATTTCGGGCGACTTTATACGCTTGTCGCTGAAGCCGCCGAACACCGCTGCCACATCAACCTTAACGTCCCAGTCCTGCGGCACGATGATCTTCGACCCGCCGAATATCATCACCACCTCAAGCACGTTGTTGCCGGGCGACAGCCTGGACTGCAGCAGGTCATAATTGCCCCCTCCGAAAACATTCACTATCTCACCGCCTTTGAAGTTGGGGGTCTCTATTATCCGGTCATGCCCCCCGAAAACATTGACATCTTCAATAGCATCGCCATTCAGTTTGCTGCCCGAATACCCGAGCCCCCTCCTGAAAGAGCCCTTGAATATTATCAACACTCCCACGACAATAAGCAGTGCCGGCCAGAAAAGCCTGCTTGCGTGAACCGGCAGAATTGTTAATTTAGGGAGCAGGAAAAACACCCCTATAGACAGCAGTATGATCCCTGCAAGCCTTCCGTCGCGCTTGGTCATGAAGACCAGCCCCAGAACGATCAGCAGCATCTGCCATGTAAAAATTATGCCCCTTAACCTGAAGGGTAACAGGTTAAGATGATCAACTATAAGAAGCGCTCCTGCCAAAACAAGCAAAGCGCCGATAAGTGTAACTGCACTTCTGCCGATCTCATGCCTCTTTTCGAAGTCATGCTTCCTGCCCGGGTCATGCATCCTGCCATTGTCATCTATTCTTTCCATTTTGATTTCCTCCTTTTATCTGCCCCGGGCCTGATGGCGCGGGACGTTTGATTATTAAATTTTTTGATATACGCAACAAATGTATGACATCGCCATGCGCGGTAAAAGAGAAAATCGGCGAATGGTGGTTTTTTGCCGGCGAATGTAACGGTTGAGAAAAGCGATCTTATCAACTAAACAGTTACCTTCCAATTATAAATAAAGAACAGGTAAGGTACAACCTTCACCTTTTTGCTGATAAAAACGTTCAGCGCAGGGCCCTGAGGGTTGTCCTGCTGGCCGGGCTGATCCTTAACATAAACCACCCGGAGCGGGCGTATTCTTTCAGCCCGGATGATATTAATTGCCTGATGGTTATACTTACATTTCTGGCACCTTATTTTGTATCGTCATGGTCGTCTGTATCAAGCAGCAGCCCGGTATCATATGCAAAAGCCGATGAAAACGTAGTTCGTATTTCCGCAATATTAACCGTTTTATATAACCGTTACTGCGTTATTGGTCAACAGGATAACCCAGCTCTGGCCTGTTATTAAAATCACCTGTCTCAACCATTTTTTCACTTAGATCCCAGAGTTTCTTTGCGGTGGCCCTGTCGTATGACCTATTTGAGGATTGCACCGGTCTTTTTTTATAAAAATACCTCCCTGTCACCCCTTCAACATCACCAGAAGTTGCAAGATATATTGCCGTTTCTGCACCCTGTTCAGAAGTCTGAAAAAAAGGTTTCAACAGGCGGGTAATAAATGTACCAAAGCCAGTATCTCTGTTTATCCCCATTCTTGTGGCAACTGCACCGGGGTGAAAACAATTTGCGGTAACGCCCGTCCCTTTCAGCCTTTCTGCCAACTCATAAGTAAATAGAATATTCGCTAATTTGGATTGTGCGTAGGCACGCCAAAATTTATAATTTTTCTCAAGATTTATATCTTCAAAATATATCCTGCCTGCTTTATGTGCACCTGAAGTAACATTGATAATTCTTGCAGGAGCACTTGCAATAAGAATGTCCAGCAGCTCAGTGGTTAAAAGAAAGTGGCCAAGGTGATTAACACCAAATTGGAGTTCAAATCCGTCGGATGTTTGATGATACCCGGGCAGAATAACACCTGCATTATTAATAAGCACATTAAGCTGTTTATACTTTCTCTTAAAATTAGAACAAAAATCCCTTATGCTTTTTAAAGAACCTAAATCACAGAGCATAAGTTCCACTGATTTATTTCCACTTAAGGCCCTCACATCCTGAAGGGCCTCTTCTCCACGCTCCTTGCTTCGGCAGGCCATTATTATGACAGCCCCGGTCCTGGCAAGTTCAATGGAAGTCGCTTTCCCTATTCCTGAATTGGCACCCGTAATAACAACAATACTGTTCTTGTCCATATTCCCTTCCTGTTCGATACATAAAGTTAACTTCTTTTATCAAACCCCTGCGTACTATTCCCTGTAAAGGGAATACAAAATACCAATAATAAGATAATCCGTAAATTATTACCAGAACAATCCAGTCATCAATCTTTTTCCAATTGATCCTGTTGCCCCTGCTAATAATACTTTAAGCCGTATGTTGTGAGTCAGACTGGAAATTTGAGTTCTTTATGTCTTAATTCAGGATAATCATAAATTTATCGTGATTTCTTTAACTAAAAACTCTTATAAATTTTCGTATTATTGTCCAGGCGGAAACTCCATGAACCGTTTCCATTGAAAAACACCAATCTATGACCAGATATTCTTCCAAAAAAATGGTTTTGACATTCATTTTTATGGTCTGTTACTCTATTTTTTATGCCCAGAGTTTTGCCGATTTCGAAACTCCTGAAACCACACCACTGGTTGAAAATGGCAATGCCCAGGTTGTAGACAATCCTTTTCAGGATGACATAAACCCCAGCAGTAAAGTGTTGAGGTACGAAAAAGCAGAGGGGAACTGGCATTATGTGGCCATGATTTTCTCCGAGACGATGAACTTCGGCAACAGCACAAAAATGACCTTTAAGGTGCACTCCTCAACACAAGGGCGTGTTTACTACAAGTTCTGGAATGGGTCTTCGGTGGTGACTGAAAGCTGGGCTCACAATTATCACAATATGCCTGAGCCCAATGAATGGGTTGAACTTGAAATTGACGTAAGTACAGCCATGGGAATGCCTTTTACCAGGCTTGAAATAGCTGCCGGGGTTGATAATAACTCTCCAGCTATCGTATATCTTGATGATTTTAAGTTTTCTAATCCTATGGCGGAGGAAGGGTATCCAGTTATTGATTACAAAATTGATCCACTTCTGATATATACTGACAGTACAGTTACTTTTGACGGTTCCGGGTCTTTTGACTGGAACGGACTCGAACTTACCTACAATTGGGATTTTGGAGACGGAAATACCTTATCAACAAGCGAAAACATAGTGACACACCGATATGCATCACCGGGTTCTTATCAGTTTACTCTTGAACTTACAAACACCGGGGGTAAATCGGCATCAGAAAGCACCAACCTGTTTGTTTTTAATTATGGTGAGCTGTTTAGCGGCCTGACCTTTACAAACACAGTATCCGAAGTACATGCAAAAGTGGAAGGAGTATTTCAACTGACAAAAACCTACAGCAATCCATACGATCCGGATATTGTAAAGGTGGATGCTGAGATCATACCACCCGACGGGGAGTCGTACTTTATGCCCGCATTCTATTATATTAAAAGCGTCCCCGACGAGGCTGGTCTATGGGTGAATGATCCAAACTTCCAGTGCTGGAAGGTTCGGTTTACACCTCAGCAGGAAGGGACTTACCAGATTATCATTCATCTGGAAGATGAAGATGGGCAATTCACATCAGAGACTTATGAACTGATGGTTTTCTCATCGCAAAACAAGGGTTTTGTTTATCTCGATCCAGATTTAAAAAACTATTACAGACACTCCACAGGAGAACACTATCTGCCCATTGGCGAAAATGTGGCCTGGAGCATAAAACAGGATAAGATCGCCGATTACCATGATCATATCTCCATGCTGGGGGAAAACAATGCCAATATGTTGCGGTACTGGACTGTTACCTTTGCCTCACAATCTCTGGAAGGACGTAACGGATATTCTTATTACGAAGGTATTGGAAGGTACAGCCAGCAAGCAGCCGGCCTTCTGGACTCTATCTTTGAGCTATGCAGGGAAAACGGTATTCAGATCATGCTAACCATGTTCCAGCACGGCATTCTGTCTGAAAATGTTAACTCCAACTGGGACCTGAACCCTTATAATGTTGCCAATGGAGGATACCTGGACAAACCTGCAGAATTTTTTGGAAATGAGCTGGCAAAAACACACACACGCAACCTGTTTCGCTATTATATAGCCAGATGGGGTTATTCAACAAACTTGTTTGCATGGGAATTCTTCAATGAAGTTGACCTGACAGGCGAACACATGAATAATCCTCCCTCCTGGGTTGATGACGTAGTGGAATGGCATGAGGAAATGGCAATATTCATGAAGGAGCTTGATCCCTATAACCATATCACAACAACCAGTATCAGCGGCTGGCTTGGGCATCCCCTGGTAGCTCCCCTCGGACAAAGCAATGAACTGGATCTTTTCCAGTTTCATACTTATGGGGATAAGGTAACGCAATCTCTACTTCACTATTACAACAACATGCTGGGAATCACCGATCTGCCTCTGATGTGCGGTGAGTTTGGCAAGTCGGGACTTGCCGAAACCGGCGATGAAGTGCGCAATGCTAAATGGGTTACATATTTCAACCATTTTCCAAGCCTTCACTGGAATTGGGACAAAGCCATTGAGCAGGGCTGGTATTCCTACTTTGCCCCGATGGCTGCCTATTTCGAAAATGTTGATCTGGTTGCCCAGGGAAATCCTACCGCTTTCAGCTTTAATGCGAATGTGGAAAACGTGAAAGTTAATGGAATGAAAACCGATGCTGGAAATTTCTATTACTACCTGTATCACGAAAATTTTGAAGAGAATATTTCCGGAGTTGTTCTTGATTTAACAGAATTTCCAATGGGATATTACATGCTCACTATCTATGATCCGGTTACCGGAGACATTTCTGATCCGCAGGTAAAAACCCATATTCCTCCATTTCGAAATCTTTCTGTACCTGAATTCAACAAGGATATTGCTATCAAACTCGAATTTAAGGAAGAGTATATGCATCCGGTAGCATTGGCCGGCAACGATCAAAAACTACCCAAGAACTCTGTTATTGAACTTTCCGGAGAGAAGAGCTTTAATCCCAAAGGCATACCGTTAACAGCATACCAATGGTCGCTGATCACTCAACCAGATGGCAGCAATCTTATCATTGAGGATCCTTCACTTATTGAAATCAGTCTAAACCCCGTTTTTGGCGGTGACTATCGTTTTGCCCTTACAGTAAGTGATGCAGAAGAAACATCTCTGCCAGATACGGTTAACGTTTTTATTACAACACCACCCGTTGCTGTTGCAGGAGAAAATATAACCATTCCTGTTTCTACCGATCATACTCTTGATGGGTCCGCAAGCTTTGATCCTAATGGATTTCCGCTTTCTTACCTGTGGACTCTAGCGGTAAAACCAGAAAACAGCGTGAATGCAAGACTGGATAACGAAAATTCTGTGGACGCTGTCTTCAGTGCTGATGTGCCTGGTATATATAGGATCACCCTGGTGGTAAATGATCAATACCAGGATAGCGAGCCTGATACCATTGATATTACTGCCACAACACCCTCCCATGTTTTTAACCTGGACAAACAGGATGGTTTTAAAATTTATCCAAATCCGGTTAAAGATTTTTTTATTCTGGAAACGAACAGGAATATGGTTGGCAGTTATATGATTGAACTTTTTGATATTTCCGGGAAGGTTGTTTGGAATGATATGATCAGCGAGATGACTGCTGGCTCATCCCGCAGTTATTATTTCCCAAATTCTCTTGAAAGCGGCATATATTTTCTCACGATACAATCTGAAAAGAAATCAAGGTTTTATATTGGCAAAATTATTATTGCTTTTTGATATCTCCGGAACTTTTTTCAGAGATATAAAGAACATTAACAACTAACCCCTTTTTAATCTAAGAAGATGGCAGGCTCTTTTGTTAAGTTTCAAGTACCCATTATTGCTACTTCACTTGCATTTGCTCAATGCCAGCCGGGACCGGATAAAGACCGGACAGATGAACTTATTGGGCAAAGGCCAAACATCCTGTTTTATTTAACCGATGACCAGTCATGGCTTCATACATCTGCAAATGGAGAAAGGCAGGTTCAAACACCCGGATTTGACCGTGTGGTAAAAGAAGGAATACTCTTTGCCAACGCTTTTGCCCCTGCACCATCGTGTGCACCTTGCCGGGCATCCATACTTACAGGAAAGTATCCGTGGCAGATTGCAGAAGGAGCACAGTTGTTTGGCGGTATCCTGAAAGACCCTTCTTTTTCTGGGTGGGTGTAAGCGAACCGCATAGAATATATAAAAAGGGCATCGGGCTTGAATCGGGTATGAATGCAGATTCTGTAAATGTGCCATCATTTCTTCCTGATGTGCATGAGGTAAGATCAGATATTCTGGACTATTTCTATGAGATCAACCATCAGGACAAGCACCTGGTTCGCATGCTCGACATGTTGGAAGCAAGCGGCGAACTTGACAATACAATCATTGTTGTTACCTCAGATAATGGCATGCCTTTCTATAAACTGGCCTTTCATAAAAGGCACGAATATGAGCTCTATTATATTCCTGATGACCCGGAAAACCTTGTAAACCTCGCAAACAAAAAAGAACACCAAAAGATTTTTAACGCACTCAAAGAAAGGCTCAATGGATTTCTCCTTGAAACGCAGGACCCTCGCATATTGGGCACATCAACTTTTGATGAAATGCCCTTTTACTGGTTATGGGGCGATGATGCTCCCAGGCCTGTTGATGCTCAATCGCACCCCAATTTATTTTAATTATCCAAATCTAAAAAATGAATAAAACCATGCCAGAAAAAGATGATATGCAACAGAACTCCATGTTTTCAAATCCATGTGTCAACCTTGCATTACCATTTATTCTACTTCTTACTGTTCTTTCAGGATGCACCACCTGCGAAACAAATAGCATTGGTCTTGTCGATGAAAATGCTACAAAAACCACCCCTTTGTTTTATTCGAAGATGAATTACCTGATCTGTATAGTAAACAATAATTCCAGCAACCTCATTCGCATCGTAAAACAATAATTCTACATTGTTTTACTGATCAAGCCTTTGCGATCTATTCAGGGTGTTGTATTCAATCATAGCTTATGTAAATGGAACGCTATTTATTCACTCAACTGGTAAAAAAAGCGCGAACAGCTTACTTTGAACTGTTTGCGCTCAATTGTTACCGGAACTGCAACCCTGCATGTTCATCAGTTCTCCGGGTTAATCCAGCCTTGTACCTTCTCCATCGAATGAAGCCGAGCCGACGGTTCATTATGTTCTCCGGGTTAATCCAGCTTCTCTTTACCCAGCATCACATCACGGAAGAACCGCCCCGAGCGGGTCGGAGTATAATCCCAGTCCTCTATCAGCATGGGCGACCACTGAGGGTCAAATACCCATGCGACCCATGATATGCCCTTCTCCCTGAAATACCTCATCAGGGTACGGCCATACTCCTCATCACCGATGACCGGGATGTGGGCGCCCCGCTCCTCCTCCTGCATGAAGCCCAGCTCAGTTGCAAAGACCGGGTAGGTGTCGGCGGCAAAGCCAAAATCCTCCTCCCACTTGGGCAGCCATGGCTGGCTCCTTTTCTGGGGATAGGGATGGGTAACGTAGGCAATACCTTCAATATCAAGCGGTGAATGCCTTACCGGGGTAAGGTCATAGCCCCAGTCGAACCCGGCCACAAGCGGTATTGCATCAGGGTTATTGGCAAAGATTATGATGATTATATCGGTAACGATCTCTTTCCACTGCTCCCATGAGACGGCTCCCAGCCTGTCGCTGCTTGTGGTTGGTTCATTGAAGATCTCATAGAAGGCAACAACCGGCTCGCCTGCATATCTTGATGCTATGATGCGCCAGAACTCAAATGTTTCCCGCAATGACGTTTCGTATATATCGCGCGTAAAAAGTTCGGTACGGAGGTTTCCGATGGAGTGCCAGTCAATGATAAGATAGATATCAAACTCCCTTGCCCATTCAACCGCCTGGTCGATCAGTTCAAGGTATGCGTCGGTACCGCGCTCCCTCCACCACATGGGATGTACCGGCAAACGTATCACGTTTGCTCCCCAGTCAGATATTTCCCTGAAGAGCTCCCGGTTCCATTGCCCGATATTCTCCAGCCTGTGGGGATCGGCAACGCTCACTCCCTGGAAGGTCACCGTGTTCCCGTTTTCATCAACAAACCGGTTGCCTTCGACCGAGATCAGGGGAAGGCTTCCCGTTGCCGTTTCAGCTGAAGGTTCTGCCGCAATTGTTGTAAGGGCCGGAATAGCTGAAAATAAGACTGTAGTAATTAGAAATCTGTAGATGCTGATTATCTTCATGAGTACTGAGATTTGGTTGTCACCGTCAAATATAGTAAAACGGTATTCTATTATTCTCTATGTCCTAACAAATATAATACATCTGCCGGTATCAGACCGCTGTTGGAAAAACCGGTTATCTTTGCCTGTGATCAATATTACTTATAACTCACCGTCACCTTAATAGTTTAATCCAAAGATATTTGTGCCTCATGATAATTGTTACATGCGCGATAATCGAAAAAGATGGAATGGTGCTGTGCGCCCAGAGGAGCGGGTCGATGCACCTGCCTTTAAAATGGGAGTTCCCCGGGGGAAAAAAAACAGAGGGTGAAAGTCCCGAGGACTGTCTCAGGCGCGAGATCCAGGAAGAGCTGGGCATAGAAATCGGGATAACCGGTAGACTGGCATCAAATGTACACAGCTACCCTGGCCGCAATCCCTTTGAGCTTGTGCCCTTCAGGTGCCGCATTAAGGAGGGTTCGCCCGTCGCCAGGGAGCACCGGCAGATAAAATGGGTCAGAGTATCTGATCTCCGTTCACTGGACTGGGCCGGGGCAGATATACCGGTTGTGGAAAACTATCTTAGAGAAGGGATATCCTGATAGCTACATTCCAGGTATTTCCTTCACCCTCAAGCGATTCTCTCATCTCTTCAAGGCATTTTATCCACTCATCAACAAACTCACGCGAGTTGTTTAATTCCTCAATCTTAATATATATCTCGGCACTTTCCCTCATGTAGGCAATTTGTTCTTCGGATGTCATGTTGCCCTTTTCTCTCTCGTACTTTTCTTCCCTTTCTTGTACTAAAGCATTTAGGTTAAGTCTAAGATAATAACTTTGAAATATATCTTCAGCGGGAATGCCGGATTTCCACATGCCTCTTACCTGGTTAAATTCTCTACTTATTTCAGTATATTCATCACTGGAGATCAGCCCCCGCGTCTGTGCATCACTCAGTTCACGCAAAGCATCTGTTACACCTCGGAAAACATAATTATAAGAAGTGGAAACTCTAACCCGGTCAAAATCCATACCTACCCGTTTATAATCATACAAATAATCGCCATCTTCTGTCTTCCTGTAATTACCGGCTTCATTGTAGTAATAGGCATGTACATCTTCAACGGGATCATCGGTATAATGCGAACCATATACACTTTCGGTATTGGAGCGATCTCTCTCTGCTGCGCCCGGGTAAACCGTTGCATTTTCAGTTTTTCTTACAATTTTGTCAGGCTTTTCAGACTCGTCTATGGTTTCCCTCGAAGGGACCAGATCTCTAATACGTTCCCTGGATATCCTTTGCGAATGTCCTTCGAAAAAAATACCAAAGGTTAATACGGCCAAAAAAATTACATACTTTTTCATAATCGATTTATTTTGGGGGTTATGAAAACATCATCTCCGGGTAGCAGGCAGAAATAAATAAAACCGTCGAATTAACAAATTGCATGAACGAACGGGCCTGATGCCGCTAATTGGTTTTTACACAAGTTACAAAAAACTTTTTAACTGGCATGACTTTATCGAGAGATAGCGGTATAAATGTGACCGACAACTCCTGAAAAGTGGTTGGTAAAACCACCATGATTACAATACGAAAGGATCAGGAGACGAAAATGTCAGCGGCCGATCAGTGTTCTTGATGGCACACCTTCGAATGTTATCCTGACCGGTTTTATGTTGCCGTCAGCATCGAATTCAAGCCTCTCAATGCAGACTACCCGGTGGTTCCGGTGGGTTTCTTCAAGCGGCCTCCGGTGATAAATGATGTAATACTCATCTTCACCTGGCACCTCCAGAACTGAATGGTGTCCTGCCCCCCTGGCAACTTCGGAATCCTGCTCAAGGATAACGCCTTTTCTCTCGAAAGGGCCGAAAGGATTATCGGATATGGCATAGGCAACCCTGTAGTGAGGGCCGGTCCAGTTTCCTTCCGACCACATGAAGTAGTACTTCCCGTCCCTGATAAACATAAAGGGCCCTTCCACGTAATCTTCCGGTGTAACATCCCGGTAGAGGGTCCCGTCTTCAAAAGGCACCAGGCCGGTAAAATCATCGTTCAGCATGACCACGTTACACCGGCCCCATCCCCCGTAATACATGTAGTATGTCCCGTCGGTATCCTTGAAAACATACTGGTCTATCGGCTGGGCACCATTGACAATTTCCCCGATAAGGGGCTCTCCCAGTAAATCCCTGTAAGGCCCCTCAGGCCGGTCTGAAACGGCAACCCCTATTCCTCCGATATCCCCCTCATACATGTCATTGGCCGCGAAGAAGAAATAATATTTACCGTCCTTTTCAACCGAAGCGGGCGCCCACATGGCGCTGTCTGCCCAACTGACCCCGGTAGTGTCAATGATCCTCTCGTGCCGGGTCCAGTTTACCAGGTCGGGTGAAGAGAAGCAGTCAAAGAAGACCTGGCGGTGATAATAATCAGAATAGGTGGGAAAGATCCAGAATGTATCATTGTAAATGCGGGAGGCAGGGTCGGCATACCAGCCTTCAAAAAGCGGATTGCCGGAGTAAACCGTATCAGGGGCTTCGGCCGGCTGCCTGCAGGATTCAATAACAGGCAGCATGAATAACATTAACAGTATAATTCTCATAAGCGCTTTTTTGAGTTTTAATAATACTTATAACTCCGGGTACCCGGTTGACAAACCTGACTGCAAGTGAGAAAAAAGTTGGTAATTAACATTATTGCCAGACAAAGATAACAGTGCAACCGGGATTTCTCAAAAATAATACAGTTCCAGGACAGTGTGATCATCTAATCCAATTGTCATGAAACCCGCATCATTGCGCCGTGCTAAACCTTCATCCTTTTATTCTCCAATCGAAATGTTCAAATGTTTTCCTAAGCCAGGCTCAACCAATTTGCGGTATGTAGAAATAGGAATATCAATTTATTCACGTTCAATTCTTGAAATTTTGCACAGACTAATTTCCTTACAATTACATCCCTGGATATTCGTATATTTCTCCTGTAAAAAAGTCAAAATTTTGACTTTAAAAAGAAACAAAATTTTGACTTACAGTCGGAACCGCTTCGCTTTCCCATGAAATTTTTTTCATCCGTCTGTGTGTAATTTGGATGAAAAAAATTTCATGTACATTTGTATATAAATTTTCCAGAAGTCCGGTTTACAGGAGAATAAATCATTTCCATAAAACAAATATTATTTTTATATAAACAAAACAGGGAGGCTATAATGATAAATAAGAACCAAAATGATGGAATAAACCGTCGGAAGTTTTTACAGAAGAGTGCAAAGTATGCAGCTTCTGCAATGATTGCGAGTTTAGGAGCATCTAAATTATTTGGTGCCACAAACATTGATCCGACAGAAACCTCCATTGAAAATATTATCCTCAACAACGGCGCAAAAATGCCAATTCTTGGGTTCGGAACTTTGTATCTTAACGGGCCAGTTGGTGAAAAGTGTGTTGCCGATGCAATTTCTCTCGGGTACCGCCTTATTGATACAGCTACGATCTATAACAATGAAGAAGCAGTAGGACAAGGGATCAGGCAGAGCGGAATAAACAGGGAAGAACTATTTGTAACCTCAAAAGTCTGGGTTGACGATTCGGGTTATGAAAACACGATAAAAGCATTTGAAACATCACTTGATAAACTGGGTTTGGATTATTTGGACCTATACCTTATCCATCGGCCCCGTGGTGATGTAAAAGGAACATGGAAAGCAATGGAAGAACTCTATAAGAAAAATAAAATCAGGGCAATCGGAGTCAGTAATTTTGAACCTGACCAGCTAAAAGAGTTGATTGCCAGCAGTCAGATCAGACCAACGGTCAATCAAATTGAAACACACGCATTTTTTCAGCAGCCCGAAGCGTATGAATTTTTAAACAAAAACAAGGTGCAGATGCAAGCCTGGTCTCCTTTTGCACAAGGGCGCAATGGGCTATTTACAAATCAGACGCTCGCATCAATAGGTGAAAAATACAATAAAACCAATGCCCAGGTGAGCCTGAGATGGCATTACCAGAGAGGTATTGTTACCATCCCCCGAACGTCACAAAAGGCACATATGGCTGAGAACCTGAATATATTTGATTTTGAGCTTAATGAGTCCGACATGAGGACTATTTCCGATCTGGATATCAATATCACTCAATTTCCGGAGTGGGAATAAAAATTAACATACGCAATCTTCACCCGGCTTGCCTTTGTCAGATGTCATAATTTATCAGGGGCCATCCCACCCGCCGGGATGCATTAGCCATCAATGTTAACCGGGCGACGGGGCTGTTCGGCAGGTCGGCGGACACATCAGCCGTCAGGATAAAGGGGAACCTCAGACCATCGGGAAGATTTGTCAACAAAACGGCGGACATGGTCGACACGGCGGACACCGCCGTCAATTTTTTTCCCGCTTTCAGCGGGATTTTCGGGGGCCGCTTTTTTCACTTGCGGAAAGATAGTTTTTTGGCGGAAAAGAAATATGACAAAAAACTATGTGTTGTGGACATTAACCTGAAAGTTAATACCAGGCTGGCGAGTTCAGTGGAAAAGTATAAGTTGAACAATAAGGATAACCTGTGGGGTAAATCAATAAATATCATCTATTAATTTAAACCATAAATGAATATTAATCGTTAAATTTGTATAAGATAATGAGAGTAAATATGAATCTTCAATCGAAAAAATTAGAGCTGGTTCAGCTTATATTAAATACAGAAAAACCCACTATCCTTGCCAGGGTTGAAGCTGTGCTAAAAGGAAAAGCTGTCGATTGGTGGGATAAGTTAAGTCCAGAGGAAAAGGAAGCAATAGAAAAAGGTTTATCAGAAGCCGAAAAAGGAGAGCTTATCCCTCACGAAGAGGTAATGAAAGAAGCAAGGGCAAAATATAAGCTGGACTAATGAAGATAAGCTGGACCCCGACAGCAAAAAGGACTTACTTTAAAGTTCTTGACTATTTAGCAGAAAACTGGACCAAAAGGGAAGTTACAAACTTTATGAACGAAGTTGAAAGTTTACTGACCCAGATCACCGACAATCCTGAAATGTTCCAAGCCTCCAGAAAGAAGAAAAATGTCAGAAAAGCCTTGATAACAAAGCACAACACACTTTACTACAGGATAAAACCCAAGAATAAAGAGTTAGAGCTAATCACCTTTTGGGACAACCGCCAGGATCCTAAAAAGATAGCTTACTAAAAGAGCAGGACACCGACCAGAAAATGGAAGATGTCCTGTCATGTCGCAAACTTCTATACGAAGTTCGAACTTTTTTTCAACAAAAAATTCACAGATACAATTAGATATCAACATATTACAGATATTTATCAGGGACCACCCCACCCGTCGGGATGCGTTGGCCATCAATATTAACCGGGCGACGGGGCTGTTCGGCAGGTCGGCGGACACATCAGCCGTCAGGATAAAGGGGAACCTCAGACCATCGGGAAGATTTGTAAACAAAACGGCGGACATGGTCGACACGGCGGGCATCGCCGTCAATTTTTTCCCGCTTTCAGCGGGATTTTCGGGGGGCGCTTTTTTTTATCCAATCGAAATGTTCAAATGTTTTCCTAAGCCAGTTTCAATCAATTTGTGGTATGTAGAAATCTGAATATCGCTTTGTCCACGTTCAATTCTTGAAATATAGCTTTTCTTTGTTCCAGTCTTTTCAGCAAGTTCTTCTTGAGTCACGTTTGCTTCTTTTCTTGCTTCTTTTAGCATTACTCCCAATCTGAATGCTAAAGAATCAGCATCATACTTATCTCTTGATGGAGTTCCTTTTTCTCCATACTTTTCTTTTAATAAGTCTTCAAAATCAGTCACATTTTTCATCTTATCGTCCTCCATATTTTTCAATCAAGTAATCTTTTTTTAATTTCTCAGCCATTTTTATCTCCTTTTCAGGAATCTTCTGAGTCTTTTTAAGAAAACAATTTGTCAGTACAACAAGGTCTCCTTTGTCTTGGAAGCACAAAATCCTAATATTTTTAAATGTCGTTATTACTCGAACTTCCCAAATCCCATCGGTATTTCCAAGTAACTTGTAAAATTTCCTTGGGACTTGTCTTTCAAATCTTACTAAGTCCAGCACATACTCGATTTTCTCCTGAATCTTTAAATCCTGACTTTTGTAGAAATCACCAAAGTTATCTTTGTATGCAATTATCTTTCTTGTCATCACACAAAGTTAACTAATTGGTTTACTTTTTCAAAATAAAATCAAGATTATTTTTAAGCAGTGAGGCTCTCTTGCTATTGCAGGCAACTCTGTTATAAAGGAAAGCCATAAATCCCTTTCGTAAAGTAGCTCATATATACTCTTTCATTACCTTTAAAAAGGTAGATAACGATATTGGTGTCCCCCAAGGGGCCATTCCCACTCATCCCTTTATTTTTTCTGATATTGCAACGGATTAATATACTGAAATCGAACTTATCCCATGTAATAAAGAAAAAGACAACCTGCTAAATCAGCAGGCTGTCTTGTCAAGTCGGGTGGCAGATTACCTTGCGGTGATCTTGATAATTTGATATGCCTAAACAAACAAAAGCCTTTTTCGCTTCGCGAAAAAATACCCTATTACTATGTGCCTCCTGAAACAAGTTTCGGAGGCACATAGCAAAAAGCCCGTCTGTTATTAACAGACAGGCTTTTGTTTGTTTGTCGGGGTGGCAAGATTCGAACTTGCGACCTCCTGCTCCCAAAGCAGGCGCGCTAACCGGGCTACGCTACACCCCGAATGTTTCCGGTCCGGGTTAAAAGATAAAGAGCACCGCAGGTACTGATGCTCTGTCACATTTCGTTGTTCCCGGAACGTGGCGGAGAGAGGGGGATTCGAACCCCCGGTACCCTTATTCGGGTACGGCAGTTTAGCAAACTGCTGGTTTCAGCCACTCACCCACCTCTCCATAAAAGCAGCACAAAAGTATAAAAAGCAATCAACATGTCAAAATAATATCTGAAAATAGGGGCCGGAATAATTGCCTGGTGTACGTTATCGGTCACCGGAGTTCGTTTTTGTACAGAAATGGCAGTGGTAAAAGCACCTGTAGGGGAGCATTAAATACTGACAAACTGAAGATTACACGATATGGCATCAGGTTTGACTAATAATACTGTAATTGTCATTGTCTAAAAAATTACTACGATGGAAACTGTAAGATATTACCGGAATGCGATGTTTGGAATAATAGCAGCATTGGCAATGCTAAGTGCAGGTTGCAACGATCCTTTCATGTACAATTTTGTTCGTGGCTGCGGCAACCTTACCACAGAAATGAGAGATGCAGGCGAATTTAACTCGGTTGACCTTAAAATAGCGGCTGATGTGATAATCTATGAGGACGACGCAAATTCAATCCTGATAGAGGCCGACAGGAACCTAATGCCATACCTGGCTGCCGATATGGCCGGCAGAACCCTGCACCTCCAGAGCAGGAAGAGCATAAGACAGAGCAGCAACAGGATTACCATTTACATAGGGATGCCCTCGGTGAGCCGGCTGTGCGTCTCAGGATCAGGCAGCATAACGGCAGAAGATATTATTGATGCTGAAGATCTTGAACTCAGTATTTCAGGTTCGGGAAGTATTACCACTACAGTAAACACTGACTTGCTGCGATCGAAAATCAACGGATCGGGCAACCTTATCATTGACGGCGTCTCGCCGGTACACAAGATAGAGATTAAAGGATCGGGCAAGGTGAAGGCACGGGGGCTTCAAAACGACATATGCGAAATATCGGTTATGGGCTCGGGCAACAGCTATGTGCGCGTCGATTCAATACTAAATGCTGAGATAGCCGGTAGCGGCGACATATATGTAAGCGGATCACCGCGGATAAATGCCAGGGTTAACGGAACCGGGAAGATAATCGAGTTGCCGGTAAAATAATCCCGCCCCCTGTCGAATGACTGTTTCAGGCCAGCTGGCGATCCGGTTTCAGATGCGGGATATAATTGCACCAGGCATCAGTGATATGGCTTCCCCACCGGGATCAGGTAGAGCGGGTCTTCGTTGGCCGGAAGATCAAGGACCGACTTGACCTGGTCGTCATTAAAGGCTCCTACGATAACTGATCCAAGTCCGTAAGTTATTGCCTGCAGGCATATGTTCTGCCCGGCGTGCCCAACCTCCATATGTACGTAACGAACGGCGCGTTCGCCGTAACGGCCTGCCGTCCGCTCATAATCAGCCGTTATGATGAACACGGCCGGGGCATTCCTTACCTGGCCCTGTCCGAGTGCGGCTTCTGCAAGCTCGCTGCGCAGATCGCTGCCTGAAACCTGCTCCAGCCGGTGTCCGTCAGGCACATACCTGTAAAGTCCGGCATCGAGGCCGGTTACCTTGCCGGCTGCAACATAAAGTTCAAGGGGGAAGGTGGCTCCGGCAGATGGTGCGGTACGGAATCCCTGTGACTCCAGGGTTATTCCCTGGGCTGCCCAGAGCATCTGAGAAACCCATTCCAGTTCGAGGGGCTCATCCAGGTAACGGCGCACTGAACGCCTTTCTTTCAGTGTCTCCTCGAGGCTTAATGCCCCCTTCAGATTTGGAGGGGGCAGATTA
Source organism: Marinilabiliales bacterium (assembly GCA_007695015.1). Lineage (NCBI taxonomy): Bacteria > Pseudomonadati > Bacteroidota > Bacteroidia > Marinilabiliales > Marinilabiliales bacterium. The sequence continues at coordinate 16,921 of REEN01000049.1, read as the reverse complement.
ACAGTTTCTGTCTGCATGGCTTCATCTTCATTTGGTTCGGGTTTATCAAAAACGGTGCATACTGATGAGAGGAAAAGCCAGACAATCAGCGCCGGCAGAAAGACTCTCGGTGGGATCAGGTATTTTTCCATGGCTACCATTGTTTGTGAGTATGTTTGTCTTGCAAATTACTGAATAGGCAACAATTTGTCAAATATAAGGTCTCCTGAATGAGTTTTGTACCTTTAAAAAAATCTGTCTGCCGATATTGCGTTATATAAGAGACGTGAAAAAAAGCCACATTATTATGCAGAATGCATTTGAAAATCTGGGAATGGTAGTTAACGGCATGCTCTTCCTGTCTCCCCGCGAAGCACTTGAGGCATCGGAAAAGGGAGCCGTATTTGTCGATATCAGGGAGGATTATGAAACAGGGTACAAGGCTTTTGCGGTGGAAGAGGTGATATACCTGCCATTTCACAGCTTTAAAGACCGGGTCTCAGAACTGCCCGCTGACAAATATTTTGTTGTGGCCGATTCGGTGGGCAACAAGCTCCGGCAGGCCATTGATATACTCTCCGGCCAGGGATTCAAAAATATTGCGGGACTTAACGGTGGCATATTCGACTGGGAAAGGGACGGGCTTCCCATGAAGTTTGACAGACAGGAATCCCTTACCGGCTCGTGCACCTGCACACTCAAACCAAGAAAGAATTTCAGCAGCCGGAACTGATCGGAAGGTTAACTGTCAGCATATATCACCGCACCATACGAAAAAACGGGAAGGATGACCTTCCCGTTTTTATTAATGTGTATAGTCTCAAGCTTACTTCTTCTTGTTGTCGGAGTCGGGCGACTTCGAGATCGAGTCGCGCATACCGGTATCAGCCTCTATATTCTTCAGCTTCATGTAATCCATAACTCCCATATTACCCGCTCTGAAGGCATCTGACATAGCTTTGGGGACCTCGGCCTCGGCTTCGATAACTTTGGCACGCATCTCCTGGGCAAGAGCCTTGTTCTCCTGCTCGAGCGCAACAGCCATGGCACGTCGCTCCTCGGCCTTGGCCTGGGCAATATTCTTGTCGGCATTGGCCTGGTCCATCTGCAGCACTGCACCAATGTTCTTGCCTATGTCAATATCGGCAATGTCGATAGAGAGTATCTCAAATGCCGTTCCGGCGTCAAGCCCTTTTGACAGTACAACCTTGGATATGGAATCCGGATTTTCAAGCACCGCTTTATGCGATGCAGCCGAACCAATTGATGATACAACACCCTCGCCTACCCTGGCAAGAACAGTTTCCTCTCCTGCTCCACCAACAAGCTGCTTGATATTGGCACGAACGGTAACCCTGGCTTTTGCAATAAGCTGAATACCGTCTTTGGCAACTGCAGCTACCGGGGGCGTATCAATCACCTTGGGATTAACCGACATCTGCACGGCATGGAACACATCCCTCCCTGCAAGGTCGATGGCGGTTGCCGATTTGAAGTCCAGGGGAATGTTCGCCTTATCGGCGGAAATGAGAGCATTGACCACGTTTATAACATTACCTCCTGCCAGGTAGTGAGCCTCAAGCTGGTCGCGCGTAAGCGTAAGCCCGGCTTTGGTTGAGTTGATCATCGCCTTCACGATGACTGAAGGGGGCACCTTCCTCCACCTCATAAATATCAGCTGGATCAGTGATACCCGTACTCCCGAAAGGAGCGCCGAGAACCACATCCCCACCGGGATGAAGTAAAGTATTACCCAGAGTCCTACAAGTGACCCTACCAGTATAAAAATGTAAATTCCAATTTCTTCCATAATTACTATTCATTAGTTGGTTTAACAATAAGTTTGTCGCTTAGCACCTTCACTACCGTGATAGCGGTGTTGGAGTTGATAATATTGTCGTCCGATTTTGCATCGTAATATTCATTGTTGATCATCACTTTGCCTATTGGGGCAAGGCGGGTTGCTGCAATGCCGGTATCGCCCGCTTTAACAGTTTCTTCGTTTACAATGTTCACCCTTCCCTCAAGTTTCGATTCAAGCATTGTTCGTCGCCAGGTACGGGATTTGAGTGAATAATATACACTCAGGAACATGAACAGGACCGATCCGAGCAGAACGTAGTTTCCCGTTGAGGTATCGTATAGCTCATATGAAAGGTAGATACCCGTCCCTATGCACAAAACACCTCCTATACCGGCAATGGTTATGCCCGGGGCAACCAGAAACTCGACCCACAGCAGCACGATGCCGAGTAATATAATAAGTATAATGCCGGTAAGTGACATATTACAGAATATTAATCAATAGTAACCTTAAGGCCTTTATCGGCCATTGCCCTCCTGTATGGAAGCAATTTGGCGTAACCACCCCTGAGTATATCGCATTTGCCCTTGAAATGAACAAGCCAGGTGCATTGCTCGGCCTGCAACATATCGTGACCGCACACTTCGATCAGGCAATCTGTTACATAGTTAAAAGTATGCACATCATCATTGTGCAATACCAGCATACGCCTCGCTACTTTTCCACCCTTTCTTTTATCACCGGGGGTGTTCCTTGTATATGTTCCTTCTCCTCCTGCCATTTCGAATTAATGTTTACTTCTTTAGCAACCGTTACCGGAGCTGTTTGTTCAGTATACTGCCCGCCTCTTCCATGCTGATACGAATATCTTCCCTGTATGCAACCAGGAAGGCATCGGGAACTCCCCCCTGCCTGAACCTGTCGCGCACGGCAACAGCCTCCTCAAAAGTATTAAAATTTCCGGTAGTATATACATAGAGTCCCCTGTTATTTACAGTATATTCGACTTTTTTGGTGCCGGCCATCCTTTGCCACCGTTCATATACATCTCTGTCAACCATCCTGCTGAAAACACCTATCTGCAATCTGAATGTAACAATGGCAACCCTTTCGGGTTCAGTGGGAGGTTCCTGCGGCCGGGGCCGGGATATAGATTCAGTTTCTTTGGCGGCAGTTTCCCGTGCAGAAGCCTCTTTGGCAGGGGCCTCCCGGGCAGCAGCCTCTCTTTCGACAGTTTCCCTTGCAGTATCCTCTTTCGCAGCAGATTCTTTTGCAGCAGCCTCCCGGGCGGCGGCATCCCTGGCAGCAGCTTCAGCGGCTGACCGCTCCATCTGCTGTGCCCTGATTACCGGTATACGCGACCCGTTATTGTAAGCCACAATGAAGGCATCTGTAAAGCCCTGCCTGTTAATCTCTGTAAGTCCCCGCTCAGCCTCACTGTGTGTCCTGAACAATCCCGCACTGTACCTTGCGGTGTGCGCACCTGCTTCATATTCCGCCAAAAGTGGCGTGAGGCCGCCAAAAAGCGATGGAGCCGTTCCTGCATTGAAGATGCCGAGCTGCACACTGTATGCAAGTCCCCCGGGCAACACCGGGTTCTCAGGTATGGGATTCTGTTCTGAATATGGTGTCCCGGGAAGTACCGAAAAACCGAAATCGACTGAACGCCTGACAGCCGTTCCCGGAGTTTCCGGCACAGTACCGCGCGAAGCACGTGACAGTGCGGCTGCAGTATCAATGCGCCCGTCGGTGCTGCGTGGTACGCCATCAGCTGCTGTTTCGGTGACTGCCGTGTAGGCGGCCATGGCATTCTCAAGCTCATCAAAGGCTGCTAACTCTTCTGCGTAAGCCTTTAGCAAATATTCATTCCGGTACTTTCCGCTGCGAAGGTCAGACATCATATCCCTGAGAGATCCTGCCTGACGGAAACTTTCTTCAGCCAGCTTCTGGTGGTCCATACCTCTCCTTACCATTTCCCGGTCCTTCTGTTCCTCACGCAGCTCCTCCAGAAACCTCAATGCAGCGGTATAACGCAGATAATGCGTTTTACTGAACACCTTAATTGCGTCGGACTGGAGATTAATTACCTCCTCGTCTATCTCATCAATCCTCTGCTCAATCCTCCGCCTGTCTCTCCTTGATACACCTGCTTCAAGCTGCCTCTCCAGCCTGTTCTTTTCATCGTTCATATCAGAAACCCTCCACTTCAGATACTCAGCCCGGGCAAATTCATCTTCGAGGTCTGCAGCCCGGGAAAGCTCGCCTCGTGTAAGCCAGGGACTGATATCCTTGTTGCCAAGGATAAGAAATGGTACAGGTAACTGGTCACCCTCATCTTGCAGGGGCGTAGCGGGGACAGGTGATGGATTTTCTTCAGGTACAGGGGAATTCTGCCGGGCCGTGCTGCCCTGAGAGACTGGCACACCGGCACTGCCTGAAGCTGTCATTCTGATCTCTAATGCCCTTGCCTGCGTGTAGAGGCTGTCAGCCCTTCCCTGAACCCTGGAGGATTCCCTTTCAAGCGAAAAAATAGTACTCTCCAGCTGTCTCCTGCTTCCTTCATCGCCGATAAAGGCAAGCTCCCTTCTTTTCTGATTGGCCGAACGCGAAAGAGAGTCGGCACGCACCTGGTATCGGAGAGCGCCGTTTATGTAGTCCTCATACTGCTGCTCAATGGCGCTGGCAGGTTGGCCTGAGGCTCCCTGCTGCCCAATAACAGGGTAGCTGCCGGCATACAAAAGCATGAAAAGCGAGGCAATAATAATGTTATGCTTCATTTCCCGGTATTTAAAATAGCTAAGCTGCTGGCAAACAGCATTCAATATAAAATTATAACTATGCCGAAACAGGTTATAAAATTACAATAATTAAAGGAATTTACATAACAAGCAGCGTGCCAACTAAAAACGTTATGACCCGGCCGGGAAAACAGAAGCAAATATCTTATGCAGTATTACCCGGTAGCCCTGAAAACAATTTAATTGAACGGCTGTTGATAAAAAATATAATATCAAACCGGTTTTAACGGCGGAATATTTTTATCTTTACGTAAGACCCCTGCCGGATGATTATAACCGGTATTTCACTGAATTATAAACTATTAAAAATCAAAACAATGGCAACTAAACTCAAAACCGGTGACAAGGCGCCGTCTTTTTCGGTAAAGGACCATGGCGGACAGGAGGTCAGTCTTGAAAACCTTAAGGGAAAAAAAGTAATCCTCTATTTCTATCCCAAAGACAACACGCCCGGGTGCACTTCAGAGGCATGCAGCCTGAGGGATGGTTACGACAGGCTGCTGGATGCAGGGTTCGTAGTGGTAGGCGTAAGTCCCGACAGCGAGAGATCCCACAGAAACTTTGCCGAAAAGCACAACCTGCCGTTCCATCTTATTGCCGACACTGAAAAGAATATGCTGAAAGCTTACGGTGCCTGGGGTGAAAAGAAAATGTACGGTAAATCATATGAGGGAGTGATAAGGACCACCTTTGTGATATCTGAAGACGGCATAATCGAGCATGTGATACCCAAGGTGGACACAAAAAACCACGCGGAACAGATAATGGCTTTATATAACTAACCTTTTGAATTAAATGGAAAAAACTGAGAACGGGAAAAAAGAGAGCAAGACACAGAACCAGAACAAGGAAAAGCTGAAAGCTCTGCAGCTTACGCTCGACAGGATTGACAAGGAGTATGGCAAGGGAGCCATCATGAAGATGGGAGACGCGGCAATTGATGATGTACCGTCAATACCTTCGGGTTCCATAGCACTCGACATGGCAATAGGCGTCGGGGGCTTCCCGAGAGGCAGGGTAGTGGAGATTTACGGACCCGAATCGTCGGGTAAGACCACCCTTGCCATCCATGCCATTGCCCAGGCACAAAAAACGGGTGGCATAGCAGCCTTTATCGATGCCGAGCACGCATTCGACCGTTTCTATGCCGAGAAGCTGGGTGTCGACATTGAGAACCTGCTGATCTCCCAGCCCGACAATGGTGAGCAGGCTCTTGAGATAGCCGACCACCTTATCCGGTCCGGGGCGATTGACATCGTTGTCATTGACTCCGTTGCAGCCCTCACCCCAAAATCAGAGATTGAAGGAGAAATGGGTGACTCGAAGATGGGCCTTCAGGCAAGGCTGATGTCGCAGGCGCTCAGGAAGCTTACGGCAAACATCAGCAAGACACGCACCTGCTGCGTTTTCATTAACCAGTTAAGGGAAAAGATAGGTGTCATGTTCGGCAACCCTGAAACGACCACCGGCGGAAACGCCCTTAAGTTTTACGCCTCGGTCAGGATAGACATTCGCCGCATTAACCAGATCAAGGAGGGCGACGAGGTGATTGGCAGCCGCACCAGGGTCAAGATAGTGAAGAACAAGATAGCACCGCCCTTCAGAAAGGCTGAGTTTGACATCATGTACGGCGAGGGCATATCTGCAACAGGAGAGATAATTGACCTTGGCGTGGATTATGAGATAATCAAGAAAAGCGGTTCCTGGTTCAGCTACGGTGACACGAAACTCGGACAGGGCAGGGATGCGGTAAAACAGCTGCTGGCTGACAATCCCGAACTTACAGAAGAGCTTGATGCGAAGATCAGGGAAGCCGTGAAACAACCCAGGAAAACCTAAACTACCTTTATATGGACAGGAAATATTTTCTATTGATGGCCTTCGCAGTCATTGTGGCTGCTGCATGTGAAAGAACGCCAGCTGAGCCTGAAGCCGACTTTTCAGGCAGTCTCACCCCTGAAGAGATAGCGGGAGGGCATCTAACTGCCGAAATACTATGGAAGTTCGGAAGGGTGAGCGACCCAAGGCTTTCGCCGGACGGCAGCAGGGCCGTTTACAGTGTGTCGAGATTTGACCACAACACCAACATGAGCAAGACAGACATCTGCGTTGTTGATCTTGCCACAAGCGAGGTCAGTGTTCTTACTGATTTCCAGGGAAGGAACTTCAGTGCCAGGTGGCGGCCTGACGGAGAAAGAATTGGTTACCTCAGCGCAGAAAGCGGGTCGGTGCAGTTATGGGAGGTAACCCCCGACGGATCAGGCAGGAGAATGGTGTCGGATATAGACGGCGGAATAACAGGTTTTAATTATTCGCCGGCAGGTGACCACATCTATTATACCAGGCAGGTAAAACTCGATGAGACCCCGCAGGAGATGTACCCCGACCTGCCGCTGATCGATGTGCGGATCGAAGACGAGCTGATGTACAAGCACTGGTCTGCCTGGCACAACTACTCCTACAGCCACATCTTTATTGCACCGTACACGGATGGCTCGCTGGGGGAAGCCACCGATATAATGGAGGGCGAAAAATACGACTCTCCGCTGGGACCTTTCTACCGACAGTCTGAGATTGCATGGAGCAGCGACGGAAAAATGATCGCCTATACCAGCAAGAAAATGGGGCGGACCGAATATGCACAGAGTACCGACTCTGATATTTACCTCTATTCGCTCGACACCGGGGAGACAACGAACATAACAAGGGAGAACAGGGGATATGACAAGTACCCTGTCTTCTCACCCGACGGCCGTTACCTGGCATGGCAGAGCATGGAGACCCCGGGTTACGAGTCGGATAAGGCGCGACTCTTTCTCTATAACCTCTCAACAGGGGTTAAAACCTACCTGACAAGAGATTTTGAGGAGAATGCATCGGGATTTGTATGGAGCAGCGACAGCAGGCACATCTATTTCATAAGCGGCATAAACGCCACCTACCAGGTTTTTAGCATTAACGTGCAGAACCGGGAGGTAAGGCAGGTAACCAGCGGAACTCACAATATCAACTCCATCGATGTCAGCAGCAACGTGCTGGTTGCCGACAAGATGTCAATGTCGATGGCCAGCGAGCTTTTCAGGATTGATCCCGTTACCGGGAACGAGAATCAGCTCACCTTCACCAACCGGCATATTTACGACAACATTGAAATGGGGACGGTAACCAAAAGATGGGTGAAAACCACCGACGGAAAGGATATGCTGGTGTGGGTGATATATCCGCCAGACTTCGACTCGTCGAAGGAATATCCCGCCCTGCTATACTGCCAGGGGGGGCCGCAGAGTGCAGTGAGCCAGTTCTTCTCATACCGCTGGAACTTCCAGCTCATGGCTGCCCATGGCTACGTGATTGTGGCACCCAACAGGCGGGGGCTACCTACCTTCGGGCAGGATTGGAACAGGCAGATAAGCGGCGACTGGGGAGGACAGGCTATGGATGACTACCTCTCTGCCATCGACAAGCTTGCAGCCGAACACTACATTGATGATAGCCGGCTGGGCGCCGTGGGGGCAAGCTTCGGCGGATACTCGGTTTTCCAGCTTGCCGGAACGCACCAGGGCCGCTTCAGGGCATTCATCTCGCACAACGGCGTGTTCAACCTCGAAAGCATGTACGCGGCAACAGAGGAGACATTCTTTGTCAATCACGACCTGGGCGGACCGTTCTGGAGAAGGCCAAGGCCTGTAAGCTATGACCGCTTCTCACCTCACCTGTTCGTTGAGAACTGGGACACGCCTATACTGATCATAACCGGGGAGCTGGACTACAGGGTGCCCTATACCGAAGGGATGCAGGCTTTCAATATAGCCAGGCTGAGAGGAATACCGGCCAGGTACCTGCACTTCCCGAATGAGGGGCACTGGGTGCTCCAGCCGCAGAACGGGATACTGTGGCAGAGGGAGTTTTTCGCCTGGCTTGACAGGTGGCTGAAGGATTGAATTTGAGCTTGTTCACGCATATATTGTTTGTCACGGCAATGCTGGTTACGTATGTAATTGCGATAATCACCATCAAGCCGCTGATGATCAACTACAGGAGAAAGTATTCAACCCTTCTGCTGAAGTTTTCATACCTGCTGTACCTGGCGGTGTTCCTGACCGCCATTTACTGCTTCGTATTTTATGGCGACCTGGACCTTGACAGGCGGTTCAGGGATACCTTTTTCATCATTTCAATGATACTGCTGTTCCTTCCCAATCTGGGGATGATGGCCCGCAGATCGGTCAGGCACCAGAGGGTGTTCTACAACTATTTCTTTTCAGCGCTGAACCTGTTCATGATCTATTTCATCTGGTTCCTGCTGTCGCATACCGACTGGCTGTTCTGATCTGACTTGCCGGCTTATTTCCTGTAGCTGCCGATGATCCTGCAGTCCGCCGGCGGGTTGCTGCCAAGGGGTGGGTGCCGGTGCGCGGACTGGCTTATTTCCGGCAGCGTTTGATGATTTCGCCGGCAAGCTCCAGCTTCTCCTGCATGGGCATCATGGCATCGATCCAGTGTATCTTGTATCCGTTGCGTTCCATCTTCCTGAACCAGGTCATCTGCCGCTTGGCAAACTGATGAATGGCTGTGTTTAGCAGGTCCCTCATTTCCCCGAAAGGGATATCTCCTTTAACATACATGGTGACATACTTGTATTCCAGTCCGTAAAACATCAGGTCATCAGGCGAAAGTCCGCCATCAAGCAGCCGCCTGACCTCTTCAACAAGCCCCTCGTTAAGCCGGGCATCAAGCCTGGCTGTAATGCGCCGCCTGCGCTCGTCGCGCTCTGCAGCGATGCCGAGGATAACCGGTTCGAACCGGGGGAAGACAAACCCGGCACCACCCTCCTTCTCCCTGTAAAGGGCTATCTCAAGGGCGCGTATGAGCCTTTTGCGCGATGAGGTGTCTGATACGTTATGCAGCTTCACCCTGGCAGCAAGCATCTCCCTGAGTCCGGCATCGCTCTTGCTTTCAAGCTCTTTCCTGAGGGACTGGTCATGGGGCACGTTGATCAGCTCGTAGGCGCCCAGCACCGCCTCGAGGTACATGCCCGACCCGCCGCACAGCAACGGCTGCCGGCCCCGGGAGATGATGTCATCCCATGCCTTCACAAAGTCGCGCTGGTACTCGTAAACGCTGTATTTGTAGCCGGCATCGACAATATCTATGAGATGGACGGGAACGGCCTCTCCATTGACTGTATAGTCTGAATAGTCCTTGCCGGTGCCTATATCCATGCCCCTGTAAACCTGCCGGGAATCGGCGCTTATTATCTCGCCGTCAAGAGCATGGGCCAGGCAGGCGGCAAAAGCAGTCTTGCCCGAGGCGGTGGGGCCAAGTACGGTTATCAGTAGCGGCTCATCATCTTTTAGTGTACGGACCATATTGCTTCAATCAGTTTTTAAACTTCCCTGCACCTTAAGTGCGGGGCAGTAATTTCCCCTTGTACCGGAGGTGCCGTGCGTTAATTTTCACTGCGCCGTATGTGCCTGGCGGCAATCTTCCCCTGCACCTTAATTGCGGGGCAGTAATTAATCCCTGCACCGGCAGCCGCCGGACTTTTATGCCGGCCGTTAAACAATGATCAACTAAATTGTGTTATTTTATCGGTATTGTCAAAAAAAACGAATAATTTTGTTATTTGAAAGTATTCTAAATAGTAACCGCCAGGCCGACCTGACAGACAAACTGTGCCACAAATGCTCACATAAAAGCCTGGGAATAAACTAAAAAATTCATGATACGTATCAAGATTTTGCCCCTGCTGCTTATCCTTCTGCTTGCGGCTTGCGGGGGAGGCATGCAGGAACGGGACAAGCCGGTTATCACCGTCAGCATAGTGCCGCAGAAGTATTTTGTTGAAAGGATTGCAGGAGACAGGTTCGATATAAACATACTTGTGCCGCCCGGCGCCGAACCCGAAACCTACGAGCCTACACCCAGGCAGATGCAGGAGGTGGCAAATTCACTGGTATATTTCCGGATAGGCTACATTGAGTTTGAAAGAACGGTACTCAGAAATCTGGGAACGGCCGGTAACGGTCCCCTGGTAGTCAATACGGCCTACGGCATGGATCTGATCGCAGCCGATATAGTTGACCATGGAGACCATGTGCACCTCTACGGGGTTGATCCGCATATATGGCTTACTGCACCGGGGGTCAAAATCCAGGCCGGCAACATGCTTGACGCGCTTGTTGAGGCAGATCCGGATAACGCCCCCCTTTATAATGAGAACTACAACAACTTTGCCCTTGAGCTGGACCGGCTGCATGCCGAACTGACCGGAAAGTTAAACGGCCTGAGCAGGCGCACATTCATTGTTTTTCACCCTGCGCTTGGATATTTCGCAAGGGATTACGATCTTACACAGATATCAATCGAAGAGGAGGGGAAAAACCCGACGGTGGCCAACATGAGAAAGGTCGTTGATATTGCCAGGCAGGAGGGCATAAGCGATGTGTTCATCCAGATGGAGTTTGAGCGTGAAAATGCAAGGGCCGTGGCCCGTGAGCTGGGGGGTGATGTTATCGAGCTGAAGCCGCTGTCGGCGAACTGGTCAGCCAACATGAGGGAGATGGCTGACAAGATATACGAAGTACTGAAAGAGTAGCCGGTTTGTCTGATAGGTAGTTGATCCATGAAGAGCAGCCGGTTTGTCTGATGGACAGTTGATCCATGAAGAGCAGCCGGTTTGTCTGATGGAAAGGACAGCTGAGAAAAAAAGAGCAGCAAATTTGTCTGATGGGTAAGATAGTTGAGCTTAAAAACGTTTCGGCCGGGTATACCGGTGAAGTGATTCTCAGGGAAGTGAATCTCGTGGTCAATGATCACGATTTTATAGGTATTATTGGTCCCAACGGTGGCGGCAAGACGACCCTGCTGAAGGTGGTACTGGGATTAATACGTCCGTACAAGGGGAGCGTCACATTCTTTAACGGACGGGAAAGCAGCCATGGCAATATTATCGGGTACCTGCCCCAGATCAACCTGATCGATACCCGTTTCCCCATTTCGGTAACCGACGTTGTACTGAGCGGACTGATGAGCAAGGAGGGAATACTGGGGCGCTATTCAGGGAAGCAGAAAAAACTTGCCCTTGAGACTCTTGAAAAAATGGGTATTCACAATCTGAGGGACAAAACGGTAGGCGAACTTTCGGGAGGACAGCTTCAGCGCGTATACCTGTGCCGGGCAATCATCTCTTCGCCAAGGCTCCTGATGCTTGATGAGCCCAGTACCTTTGTCGACACTAAATTTGAAACAGATTTCTATGAGATACTAAAGGAACTTAACGATGATATGGCGATCATCGTGGTTTCGCATGATGTGGGTACCATAACATGGTATGTGAAGACCATAGCATGCGTTAACCGCGATCTGCATTATCATCCTCACAGCACCATAACGCAGGAGCAGCTTGCAGCCTACAACTGCCCGATCCAGATCATTACGCACGGTGATGTGCCGCATACCGTTCTTAAAACCCACAATCACTGAGAATGGCCGAATCATTTTTCGAACTTCTTCAATACCGGTTCTTTACAAATGCCCTTCTGGCATCAGTTCTTACCAGCATCAACTGCGGCATAATCGGCACCTATATAGTATCAAGACGGCTGGTCTTTATAAGCGGGGGAATTACCCATGCCTCCTTCGGCGGAATAGGCATTGGTTACTTTTTCGGGTTTAATCCGGTTCTGGCGGCAACGGTCTTTGCCGTGCTTTCTGCCCTGGGTATTGAGTTTCTTTCTAAAAAGGCAGATGTGAGGGAAGACTCGCTAATCGGTATATTCTGGTCGTTCGGAATGGCATTGGGTATTATTTTTATTTTCCTGGCACCCGGCTATGCTCCAAACCTTATGGGATACCTCTTCGGGAGTCTCCTTACCGTATCGCCTGCCGACATCTGGATGATGCTGGCTCTTACTTTGACGGTGTCAATCTTCTTCATTGTTTTTTACAAGGTTATACTGTTCATATCGTTCGACCAGGAATATGCCAGGACCCACAGGGCCCCGGTACAGCTTGTCAACTACCTGCTCATAAGCCTTGTGGCAGCCACAATCGTACTGAGTATAAAGGTGGCGGGAATCATCCTGGTCATCTCCCTGCTTACCATACCACAAACAATAGCGAACCTGTTTACCAGAAAATTCAGCAAAATTATGGTTGCCTCAGTCCTTATTGCATTTATGGGTACATTTACCGGACTGATGATATCTTACAGTTACAACATCCCATCCGGGGCCTCGGTTATAATGTCGCTGATATTCGCCTTCATAATTACCAAGTTGTTCAGCATCATTTTAACATCACTGAAGGTGAAAACATCATACCGGAACAAACCGGCAGAAACAAACTGATTGTTAATAAAATACACAGAACCATGGAGTATGACCTTATAGTAATAGGAAGCGGACCCGGCGGTTATGTGGCCGCCATAAGGGCCAGCCAGCTGAAAATGAAAGTGGCCGTTGTTGAAAAGGAAGAACTGGGAGGGGTGTGCCTGAACTGGGGCTGCATACCAACCAAATCGCTGCTTAAAAGCGCGCAGGTACTCAATTACCTTAAACATGCTTCTGACTATGGCATAAAAACAGGGGGCGAAGCCAAGCCTGATTTTCCTGCGGTCATTGAAAGGAGCAGGAAGGTTGCCGAAGGGATGAGCAAGGGTGTTCAGTATCTTATGAAAAAGAACAAGATAGAGGTAATCAGCGGCTATGCCAGGCTGGCAGGGAAAAACACGGTCGAAGTAAAAACAGAAGGGAAGTCCTCCTCCACAATCACCGCAAAACACATATTACTGGCAACCGGTGCACGCTCGCGTGAATTGCCATCCCTGAAGCAGGATGGGAAGAAAATCATCGGCTACAGGGAAGCCATGACACTGGATAAACTTCCCAAATCGATGATAGTTGCCGGCTCAGGCGCAATAGGAAGCGAGTTTGCCTGGTTATATGCTTCTATGGGAACCCGTGTGACCCTTGTCGAGTACATGGACTCAATAGTACCCCTGGAAGATGAGGAGGTATCTGCACAGCTTGGCAGGTCATTCAAAAAGATGGGTATGAAAGTAATGACCAGTTCTTCAATCGAGGGTGCAGAGGTCAAAGGCAATGTCTGCACTGCCAGGGTCAAAACGAAAAAGGGGGAGGAGAAAATAGAGGCAGAAATAATTCTCTCTGCTGTCGGCATCACCCCCAATACTTCGGGGATCGGACTGGAGGAAAACAAGGTTGAAATGGATGGTGAAAGGGTGAAGGTTGATGAGTTTTACCAGACCAGCATGGATGGCGTATATGCCATTGGTGACATTGTTGGCGGACCGGCGCTCGCTCACGTTGCATCGGCTGAAGGTATCATCTGCGTTGAGAAGATCAGGGGACTTGAACCGGAGCCCCTTAACTATGACAATATTCCCTCATGCGTTTATACGGGACCCGAAGTGGCCTCCGTAGGTATGACCGAAAAATCAGCCAGGGAAAAGGGGGTTGATATAAGGGTGGGCAAATTCCCGTTCACCGCTTCGGGTAAGGCAAGTGCAGCCGGCGAGAAGGAGGGCTTTGTGAAGCTGGTTTTTGATGCAAAATACGGTGAGCTTCTCGGTGCGCACATGATAGGCGCTAATGTTACCGAGATGATCGCAGAGATTGTTGTTGCACGAAAGCTTGAGACCACGGGACACGAGATCATTAAATCGGTACACCCCCACCCGACCATGTCGGAGGCGGTAATGGAAGCCGCAGCCGCAGCCTGGGACGAGGTTATACATCTTTAACAGCTCTGCAAGACCAAAAATAATATTCAGTTGTGAAAATGGCATACCAAGAGGGCCCGGGGCGTTATCGCCGGGACATTATAGCTATACCCCTGATTATCTACATACAAAAGAGGCTGCCCTTTTAGACAGCCCCTTTTCCTTTATACTGGATCAACAGGGCATTATTATTGCAGCTCAATGGTAAATTCGCCTGTACCCAGGCCGCCATACCTTCCTATTCCCTCGATTACTATCTTCATCCTGTTGAGACCTTCGGCCAAGGGTAGCAGGACAAGATTGTCGTCTTCCTCATCTCCTGCAAGAAGGTCTGTCTCCCAGTAAAGGGTGGTTGCTGTTTGATCATTCAGGCTCCCTGCCGAAGGAGCAGCCAGGAAGTCAGAATAGAACTCCCTTGGCGAGTGGTATCCGTTTATCACAAATTCCCGGGTGTCCTGAAAACCCTTGTCACCGGCCTGCCTGGTGTAGGCAACGATAACCCCTGCTGCGCCCCTGACCCCGAATGTTGCGGCACTGGATCCCCTGAAGATCTCAATGCGGTCTATCTCGCGGGGACTGTAACCAAGGACCACGTCCCTGCCTGTCTGGACCCCGTCAAGCATAAACATGGGCTCTGAGCTCAGGTTAATGCTGGTGGGGCCCCTGAACATAAGTTGGTTTCCGTATACCTGCAGTCCCTGTGCCCTTTCAACAAGCAGATCGAACACTGTCCTCTGGGTGACAGTTTCCCTGTCGATATAAATTGTCTGGTCAGGTATGCCGTAACGCTGTGGTGACCGGCGCCGTTCGATGGTTTCAGCATACGGTGAGCGCCCTGCATCGGCCACACGCTGCCAGTTCCTGCCTGTGCGTGTAATCTGCTCCTCGGCGGTGTATATATTGGGTGTGTAATCATACCCCCTTACCGGGGTCCTGTGTAGTTCGATCTCAGGGGGATAGTCACCTGCCAGCCTCGGACTTCCTATCTCTACCCGGAATACATCAGGGTATTCCAGTCCCTCAAAAACAAAATGCCCCCTCCCGTCGGTCCGGGTGCTGTAGGTCTCATCATGTCCGCTAAGCACTTTCAGTTCAACGAAATGGTTGTTAACAGGTTCATTCCTGGCCGGATCAGTAATCCTGCCCGATATCGAGAGACTGGACGCAGGATAATGGGGGAGTTCCGGCAACGGACCGGTCAGCACCTCATGCCATTCAAATCTTCTCCATCCATGGGTCATCAGGAGCAGGTCCAGCTCTTTGTCAAGTTCCTTTTCCGGATCAAGATAATCCTGCGGATTGGTTATGACACCCTGCAGATCGGAAGTCAGCAGATAGTTTGACAGGATATTGCCAGTCGATCCGGGAGGTGTAAACCCGCCGCCCAGAACCGACATTGAAAAGTGGCCGTCAACCCCCTGCCCCATGTCATCGGTCACCTCGGCACGGAGTGCCAGGAATTCCTGGCCCTCATGGTCAACCTTGAATACACGGAGGTTAATCAATAAACTCTCATCCCTGTTAACAAAAGCAAGCCGCTCTGCAACAGGACGATTGTTGGCATCGAATAATGTAATATGAGTGATGCCTGCCGGAAACATCCCCTGCGATATTGTAACGGCCGCTTCCCCTCCATCAAGTCTCACCTGCTCTGAATGAATTACCCTGCCGCGGGTGTGGGCAAGGAGATAATAACTGCCGGAATATTCCCGGTCAGAGTGGCTGGCGGCTGATCTAACCGTTACCCTGACCTGTTTGTCATTGGTCTCGACCCTCATTGCAACTCCTCCATGCCTTACAGCAGGGAGATCAAAAATATGCGGACGGCCCCCGTCCTCAAAAACAACCTGTGCCTGATAGTTTCTTCCGGGTTCCGGCTCCAGCTCAAAGCTCCCCATACCATCATGCAAAGTTACAAACGAAAGTATCTCATTCCCCTGATCGTCAAGAACAACTCCCTTAGCATCAATACCTCCGCCCAGGGCATTTGCCGCCTTAAAGGCAACCCTGTTGGCAACACCGCCGGCAAGCTGACCACCCTCTGGGAAAAAAGCTATAGTATAATCGCTTTCGAGCTGTGAAAGCCTCCTGTTAAATCTCCTGTTGGACCGCATATCAGAACGGGGTATCATATTTTCGTACCCCGGGTTGCTGATATAAAAATACCGGGTGAAGTAAAACTCCTCGCCGAAATTCTTCATCCAGTCCGTATAGGCACGCAGCACATAATTACCATCAGGAAGGGTGGCCGGAAGGCTGATATCTCCCTCGGCAGAACCATTTTCAGAAAGCACTACCCGCCTTTCCATCAGTACCCCGTTTGATCCTATCAGGTCAACGTATACATTGGCATTCTCCTCCAGGGGCATGTGGGTGACTGCATTGACAAGGTATGCTTTGAACCACATGGTTTCACCCGCCCTGTAGCCGGTCTTGTTAAAATGCATATGAAGTTTATGGGAAGCTGTATACCTTGTAAAACCGGCCAGCCTGGCCCCGGGATCATCACTGGTTGGATTTCCTGCTGATAAGGCGGCTATAGTGGACAATGCCATAAGAACTGCCGCGAAAGCACTAATTCGATTCATCTGTATT
>REEN01000048.1 GCA_007695015.1 Marinilabiliales bacterium | reverse complement strand
GAGGAATAACTCCTGCAAGGGGGGGCGGAATAACTCCCGGCTGTGGCAGGTCCGGAAACTTCTGCTGCGGGGCGATGAACTTTTGCCGGATGTTTACTCCTACCGGCTCCTGGCCTTTTTGAATACAATGTTCCACATCGCCCTGAAAAGGTAGCGCGTATCGGTAAGCAACGGCCTCTTGTCATATGAATCGAGGTAGTGCCGCTCGGAGTCCTGTATCTCCTGCAGCGTGTGGGGCATGTCGGCGTAGAACGGCGGCACAAGTCCGGGACGATACTTAATCCTCCTTTCCTGAAGATCCTTGTCATATAACGCGAAGTACTGGGGACTTAGCGGGCGGACACCCACCGGCTTAACATCGCCCTTCAGAAGGTTCAGAAGCATCGGGAGCTCATCGATCCACAGGGTCCTCATGATACCACCCAGGGTGGTCACCCTGAAATCATTCCTGTACTTGCCCCCCTTATCCAGGTTATTCTTCTGCAGCATGAAATCCTGCAGGTACTCAGCAAATGGGTGCATCGTGCGGAACTTGTAAACCCTGATAATATTACCCCCCTTGCCTATTCGCCGCAGCTTTATAAACATCCCGTAGGTGGGATCGGGGTCATAAACCGGCTCCCTGGTTTTTCGTACGCTGTAACAGTACAGGCCATTGACAAACTCGTCCTCCACCAGCTCAAAACCAGACGAATAGAGCCTGCCAAGCAGCTCGGCCCTGGAGAGGACACGGTTGTTGCCGCGGGTAACCAGGTAGTATAACTTCCGTGTCAGTAAAAATTTCGGAAAGACCCTCTTCAGTATATAGTCCAGCAGGTACATAACCCATCTTAACAGCGGCGGGTACTTCCTCAGGATACGTTTTTTCCTCTGCTGCGTCGTCTCGGCGCAACCGATAAAGATACCACCGTCAGGCAGTTTGCGGTTTACTGACTCGAAGAACTTATTGATCAGCCTGATGTCGTTCACGCGCTTCATATTGACAACCGCATTGTAAAAACCCTCCGGCTGCATCTCTATATTGAAGCGCGAGCCTGTCGACACTATGAGTGTCCTGTCGCCATCCCCCTCAATATGGCGTGACATGAATTCATAGATCCCCGGACCGCACTCCTGCTCAACCGCGGTCCTGATCTCACCGGTACTTACCCTGTAGTCGCTGTAATCGGCGGCGTTCCTTGCCTCTGCGATCTCCCAGGGTCGGGGAGGCGGGTTATGCGGTTCATGACCGTCAATCGTTTTTGTCCGTATCAACGAACTGTAAAGGTTCCCGGCAAACAATTCGAGCAGGGTGGCAAGGGTAACCGTACCGAAAAGCATCAGGCGGGAGTACCCGGAGATCCATAACAGGGTAAAGAAAATGAGTATGGCCCCAAGAGATACAAAATTGGAAAGAAGGATCACACGAACAAGCCTGTCAACGCCGTGCTTCTTTCTGAAGCTGTATTTTTTGAAATAGAAGGATGATATGGTCCATACAATTGCAAGTCCCCCGAAAGCATACAGATACTCATCAGAAAGGTACCTGGCCGTAGCAGGTTTATACAATGCGACGAGCAGGAACGATCCCGTAAGGATCAGCATGTCGACCAGGTAGATAACCGGATTTTGCCGCTGTTTTGTCATATTCTGATATTGCCGGGGTCTGCATTCATTGAGCCGGCATTTACCGGTCCTCAAGTTCCTTGTGCCGGTTTGTGCCTGCCCGCCGCTCTTGCTCCCGCTGCTGTCAAAAGTTTACGCACCACGAAATTAAAAGTTTCAGCCAATCTCCCGTTATTATTTGCAAAATATTTTTACCCAAAATATCATATCTTTGCTTTAAATCACCTTTATGGCAGAAACCGGTGCTGGAAAGAGAGTGGTAAGGAAGATCGGCAGCAGCCATGTTGTCTGGTTTCCCGGGAGCAACCGCTGGGTTGAATTCCAGGAGCCCGCCTGGATGATCTACCAGGGAGTTGGAAAGGGAGAAGACGATGCTGTAACCACCACGGCGCTTACCAAAAAATACGGCTTGCCGGAGAAGGAGGCGCGACGCTTCTACAGGGAGGTTGCCCGGGCGATAAAGGAATCGGAAGAAAGTCCCCCACCAGCGGCAGCCGATAAGCCGGAGGAGGAGTCCGGGTCCGACGAAGAACCCGACCGAAATAGCCGGCCGGCATCAACCCCGGTATCAAGCCCGGATGCAGCGCATCCCGGACCGCATCCCGGACCGCATGCCGAACCGCATCCAGGTCCGCATGTCGAACCGCATCCCGGTCCACATCCTGAATCACATGCCGGACCACACCCCGGATCACATGCCGGACCACATGCCGGTCAGCAAAACAGAACCCGCCGCACCAGGACCCGCCACTACCACGCCAACAACCGGCGGTTCACCATCACCTATGGCTCACCGCTGGCTGAATACTATATCCACAGGCCCCTCGCCCATCTCGAAACAGTTAACGGCGGCACAACCGGGCCCGGCAAAACCGGCCCCGCCACAACAGCCACCGGCAAAACCGGCCCCGGATCCACCGATCCCGGCAATACAGCCACCGGCACAACCGGGCCCGCCAAAACCGATCCCGGAACAACCGGCCCCGGCACAACAGCCCCCGGAACAACCGGCCCCGGATCCACCGATCCCGGCACAACAACCACCGGCAAAACCGATACCGGGACACAGAATGAAGCAGGTTTATCCCTTTACCTTGATGCAGACAAAAAAGGAGAAAGATGCTATGCCGGGGTTGACCGTCCGGCAGGTGTATCAACTGCCGCGTACCACTTTGATGACCCCGGTTTCCTGAAGCACAGGGCCTATACAGAGATCTGCAACCACATACACGGCACCGGCAATGGTGAGTGGATGTGCTATATCCATGCCTCGGCCGTTACCGACGGCCACAGTGCCGTACTGCTTCCCTCGGCCAGCGGTTCGGGCAAAAGCACCATGGCAGCACTGCTGCAGCTGCCGGCAGAAGAGATCACGGCACCAGGGTCCGGCCCTCCACCCCCTGACGGCAAAGAAACCGGTGCCGGCAAAGAAACCGGTGCCGGCAGCCACTCATCGAAAAACAACAGGAGCGCCAACCAACAGCTATGGTTCATGTCGGATGACTTCATTCCGGTATCGGCCTCCAACCTGAAGGCCTATCCCTTTCCGGCCGCGATAGCGGTAAAAGAGGGTTCCTATGATGTGGTGGCTCCCTGGTACGATCCCGGGTCCGATGCCGATGCCGGTTACAGGGTGCCCGGCAGGAAACCTGTGCGTTACCTGCGCCCCCGTTTCCCCGGAAGGGATCCCTTCGGTCCCCGTCCCGTCACCGCCATGGTGTTCCTGAAATACGACAACGAGGCAACCTTCAGCATGGAGATGCTTGACACACTAAGTGCCCTTGAGGCGTTCCACCGCGAGGCGTGGGTGTCGCAGAACCCCGCGCATGCAGAGAAATTCATCGACTGGTTCGTTACCGTAAGATGCTACAGGCTTACCTTCAGCAACAGCCAACAGGCAGCAGGAGCAATAAAAAAACTATTCGGCAACAGATGAAAAACAGCGATTCTTACTATCTGACAGCGTCAATACTGGCCCTTGAAGGCCATGAGAACACCGGGGCAAAAGAAGATCTGGAAAAGAAGATCCTTTCGGAGGAAGTGGACTGGAACAAGATGGTTTACACTGCAAGCAACAATTACGTGCTGCAAGCCATATATCTGAAGATGAGGGATAACGGACTACTGGAGCATTTGCCTGCCGGACTAACCGCGCACCTCAAAGAGCTGCATGACCTCAACCTTGAGCGTAACAAAACCATTCTGGAACACACCGGGAAGATCAACCGGCTTCTAAGGTCAAACGGCATAACACCCGTCTTCATGAAAGGGTTGGGAAACATGCTCGACGGTTTGTACTCCACACCGGCCGAAAGGATGATGCTCGACATAGATATTCTGGCAGACCCCGACCTAATGGAGAAGGCGGCGCAGCTGCTTATTGACGACGGGTTTACCAGTGCCCAGCAGTACGATCCCGCCCGCAAGGAGGCGATGAAGCACTTCCCCGAGCTCGTCAGGGAGGGCCTGCCCGCCTTTGTCGATATTCACCGGCTGCCTGTCAACATACAGTACGAATCGGTCTTCGGCTACCCCGACGCCATTGAGGGGGTGCACCCCTCACGGGAGAACCCTGAGTTCATGGTGATGTCAGACGTCAACAAGATACGCCTCAACTTTATCCATTCACAGAAGGTGCACTGGGGCCACCAGCATGCCAGGCCCTCCCTCAGAGACCTGTATGACCTGCTGCTGCTCGCCCGGCGCACCGACCCCGGCTCCGCCTTCGACACCTTCAGGCACTTCCGCCGGCAGGCTGCAGGTTACATCCGCGTTCTCAACAGCACCTTCGGAACCGCATTCAGGCTGCCGGAGGGGTCGGAAGGGAAGGGCCTCCTCTTTCACCGCAGGCACAGGATGGCGATGGAACACCCGCGGCTGGGCAAGATCAGCTACCACCTGCTCAGGGCCTGCCGTCTCTACCTGGCAATACCCGTTCGCAGCCTTTTCGACCGTAACTACCGCTTATACGTCAGGGTCCGCCTCAGGGATCCCGAGTGGTACAAAAGAAACCTGGGTATCAGAAAGATAGTTAAGAAGAAAGAGCCGAAAACCTGACAGCCATCTCAATCATCAGCGCCGTCAGGTCGGGCTTGTCCTCCAAAGCCTTGCGGCGCCTCCGCTGCCACTCCTCGGTTGTCTGCGGGTCAGACAGCAATGATACTGCTTTCTCCAGCGCCTCAGCCACCTGCCCGTCGTCTTCGCCATATCCGAAAAGCAGTCCCAGTCGCTCAAGCTCCCTGGTGTAACCCCTGCCATCGTTGTCGATAAAGAAGGCCGGCACACCCAGCACTGCGGCCTCGGCCGCCATGCAGGCACTCTCGCCGAAGAACAGCGACGCCCCCGCCAGCAGCGTGTGCCCGTCAGCACAGCCCCCCGGGATGGCCGGCACATTCATGCCGGCCGGCAAAGGTTTCTCAGAAGAGATGTATACCGTGCCGAACTCCGACAGCCGCCCCACCACCTCCCTTTTCGCCGCATCGCTCATGCCCGTGTGGCCCTTGTCGTGCCAGGCGTTCCACGAAACAAAACGCATTATGATATACGGCTTCTCCACACCATCCGGCAGCGCGGCCGGTGTAAAGCGCGACGGGTGAAGGCTTGCCAGCTCCTTCCAGCCATCAAAGCGGATATGTTTCCTGCCCAGGCCGGCCTCAAAAGCGGCAGGCGTAACCATGCGGGTTGAGAGGAACCGGTTGACCCGGTGCAGCAGCACGCTGCTCTCGGTATCCTCGAAGGT